>JAICEJ010000008.1 GCA_025924215.1 Candidatus Binatia bacterium | reverse complement strand
ATATAGGTGTGCTTGCATTCCGAATGCAGACTTTTCTCCAACTGATTGGCGATGGTTGACTTGCCTGACCCGGAAAGGCCGGTGAACCATAAACATTTCGCCACTTGATGCTTCATTTCGGCCCGCGCCGCTTTCGTGACCTCAATCGCTTGCCAGTGAACGTTTAGAGACCGCCGCAGCGCAAAATGGATCATACCCGCACCCACGGTCTCGTTGCTTACTTTGTCGATGAGAATGAACGCGCCAAGTCTCTTGTTTTCGGCATAAGACGCAAATGGTATGAGCCGGTCGAAACTCAAGTTGACCGTGGCAATCTCGTTGAGACTAAGTTTTTTTGCCGCAAGGAATGAGCCTGTATTGACATCCAAGCGGTGCTTGATGTGAGTGATAGTCACGGTGGCCGACTTTGTATGTATCAGCGCTCCGTAGGGACGGCCCGGCAGCATAGGATGATCGCTCAGCCAAAGAAGATCCGCCTCAAATTGATCAGCAGACTGGACGGGATGTGAAGCGGCCGCGATGACATCCCCCCGGCTGGCGTCAATCTCATCCCCGAGCGTCAAAGTCACCGACTGCCCTGCGCTGGCTTCAGGCTGAGATCCGGCCCAGGATGCGATTTCCTTGATGCAGCTAACCGTTCCTGACGGAATGATGCGCACGCTGTCTCCGGGCCTGACCGAACCACTGGCAACTCGCCCGGAAAACCCGCGGAAGTCGAGATTGGGCCGATTAACCCACTGGACCGGCATCGTGAAGGGATTTTCGTTATGGCTGTCCTCCCACTTAATTGTTTCAAGCCACTGCAATAGGCTCGGTCCTGCATACCAGGACATTGCGACGTGGCCGGCTTCAACGATGTTATGACCTTCGAGCGCCGACACTGGAATTACTGTGATCGTGTCGAAGCCAAGATCTTTGGCGAAATGGGCATAGGAATCCGCGATTTCGTCACACACCGACTGTGACCAATTCACAAGGTCCATCTTGTTGACAGCAAGAGCGACATGACGAATTCCAAGCATCGAGATAATGCGGCTGTGGCGTTTGGTCTGGACAAGCACGCCTTTGCGAGCGTCAATCAGGAGCACAGCCGCGCGCGCTGTGGACGCGCCGGTGATCATGTTACGGGTGTACTGTTCATGGCCTGGGGTGTCGGCCACAATAAAGCGACGCTTGCTGGTCGCAAAAAACCGGTAAGCAACATCGATGGTGATGCCCTGCTCGCGCTCGGCCTGCAAGCCGTCGACCAACAGTGCAAAGTCCAAACGCCCACCTTGAGTACCAAATTTTTTCGAATCGGCTGTCAGTGCCTCGAACTGATCTTTGAATATCAGCTTAGTGTCATAAAGTAAGCGACCAATGAGCGTCGACTTGCCATCGTCTACGCTGCCACAGGTGATGAATCTCAGCGTATCCATCAGAAATAACCTTCCTGCTTTTTGCGTTCCATGGAGCCGGCGCCATCATGATCGATGATGCGTCCTTGTCGTTCGGAACGCGTGGCAGCAAGAGTTTCGGCGACGATCTGGTCGAGAGTGGTTGCAGTACTTTCAACAGCCGCGGTCAGAGGATAACACCCGAGCGTTCGGAATCGCACCATGCGGAGATCCGCCGTTTCGCCGGGCTGGAGCGGCAACCGGCTGTCGTCGACCATAATCCATTGGCCATAGCGCTTAACGACAGGCCGCTCGGCAGCGAAGTATAAGGGCACTATCGAAATGTTCTCCTGGCGAATGTAGGACCAGATATCCGCTTCGGTCCAATTGGAGAGTGGAAATACTCTGATGGTTTCGTCCTGATTGATCCGCGTGTTGTAAAGATTCCAAAGTTCCGGCCGCTGGGATTTTGGCTCCCAACGATGGCCCGGCGCGCGAAACGAAAAGATGCGCTCCTTTGCCCTCGACTTTTCCTCGTCCCGTCTGGCCCCACCAAAGGCAGCATCAAAGCCATACAAATCAAGCGCTTGCCTCAGAGCTTCAGTCTTCATCACATCGGTGTGATACGCCGAACCATGGGAGACTGGCCCAATACCTTCGGCAAGGCCTCGCGGATTTGTATAGGCAATCAGCTCAAATCCGACTTCGGTCGCCATGCGATTTCTAAACGCAATCATCTCCTGAAACTTCCAGCCGGTATCGATATGCATCAATGGAAACGGAATTGGGCCGGGGAAAAAAGCCTTCTGTGCCAAGCGCAGCATTACCGATGAGTCTTTGCCGATCGAGTAGAGCATCACCGGTTTGGCCGCTGTAGCTACTACTTCGCGGATTATTTCAATCGATTCAGATTCAAGCTCCTCTGCCAGGCCCTCTCTACGCATTGGATATCACCGGTAACTGGAGCAGCTCCTCGTCGAGAGAAAGTCGCCGTTCGATAATAGGCTCAAGGAAACTACAGCCATCACCGAGGATTTCGAATAGAAAGCTACCCCAGTTCCTTCACCGCTGCCAGACAATCGGTTCACTTGTTGAGCGTTCCTCATGGATGTGCCAGCACGAAATTGGACAGGGGTTGGTAGACCGCACCAGGGATTAACGAAATAAGGCGTTGAGGTGGCGCCGTAAACTAGTCTCCTCACATAGCTGTACGGGCACTAAAAGTACACGAAACGCTCTCCAGCAGTCAAATATTTTGTATGTTCGGAACGCCAGGTAATTGCGCGTTAGGCTGGAATCCAGCAGAGTTGCTCGGATTCTGTCGCAGGAGACTCCGGAGAGCTTGTGATAAGACTCTGTCTATTCATTAGTTTGTCAATAGTCCCCGACTGCCGGCGATCAGCGTGCTGCGGTGCATCTGAAGCTTGCTAGGTCGTGATTCGTCGAATCGCACCAATTCGCTCTGTGGGCGTTGGGTGCGAGTAGTGATAGGCGGAATACCACGGATTCGGCGTCAGGTTCGACAAATTTTTTACCGTAAGATTGATCAGTGCTTCTTCCATCGGCTTGCCTTTACCCAACGTGATTACCGCAAAACGATCAGCCTCATACTCATGTTTGCGCGACAAAAGATTCACTAAGGGTGCGAGGTAAAAAGTTAATGGACCTGAAAGCAGACTGAAGAGCACTAACGCTGCATGATTTGACGGCTGTAAGTCAAACGCCGAAAACACCGGTTCGTAATTCACCAGCCGACTGAGAATATATAAGCCGACGAAGAGAATCAGACCCTGCATGAGCATCATCCGACGGACGTGTTTCATTTTGTAGTGCCCCATCTCATGCGCCAACACCGCAAGTCCCTGTTCGATGCTCATCTGCTCGATCAGGGTATCGAAAAGTACAATCCGTTTGGCCCTGCCAATCCCGGTGAAGTACGCGTTCGAATGAGCTGAACGTTTCGAACCGTCCATTAAAAAGATGCCGCTTGACTTGAAACCGATCTGTTTTGCCAGCGCCTGTATCCGATCGCGCAGTTCTCCGCTGGCCAACGGTTCAAACTTGTTGAACCAAGGGGCGATGAAAGTTGGAAAAATTATGATCATCAGGAGTTGGAACAGGGTGATGAAAACAAACGCCCAGATCCACCAGTATTCGCCGGTCGCTTGCATCAACCAGAGCACGACAAATAAAAAAGGTCCGCCAATCAGAATTCCCAGAATTAGTCCTTTTAACTTATCGGAAAAATAAAGTGACAGCGTCGTCTTATTGAAACCGAAGCGACTTTCAATACCAAACGTGGAATAAAGATCGATGGGAAGACTGGCCAGTGAAAGTATCGCGCCGACAGCAAGACAGAAGAGCACACCCCTTATATGGCTGTTAGCTAGACTTTGAGGCAGCATCGCGATGATAAGGTTTTCTAACAACGGCAGGAGCCCACCGAATAGTAGAAACAAAATCACGATACGGCCATAAACCTCCGACCAGCGTCGGAAGCGAGATTTGGCCAATGTGTAACGAGCGGATTGCTCGTACTCGTCCTTGCTAATTCTATCTTGAAAAAATTCCGGGACCGCTTGCGCCGCTCTACTCTTCCGGACTTGGCGAATGTTGAGCTCATTGAGTACTAGCTCAACGACAAACTCCAGGGTGAAAAGCACAAGGAAAATGCCGATGATAACGTTAGGCATCGGGCGGGTGCGAGTCAAGCAGCCGCGTGGCGCGGCTGCTTGACGATCTCTCTATGTGCTCAGAGGAGAGTACGTAAACGTCAGCTTGCCATCACTCTCGTCAACCTCAACCTTGCCGCCGTTTTGTAACTTGCCGAACAAGATTTCGTCCGCCAAGACGCGTTTAATCTCGTTTTGAATCAATCTTGCCATCGGCCGCGCCCCAAAGGCTGGATCGTAACCTTTGTCCGCGAACCAGTGCCGGGCAGCCGCCGTCAGGCTCAAGAACACTTTCCTATCGTTGAGCTGATGATCCAATTCAATGATAAATTTATCGACCACTCGCTCGATATTTTCCCGGCTCAAGGAGTTGAAGCTAATCATCGCGTCCAACCGGTTACGGAACTCGGGGCTAAACATCTTTTCGACTGCTTCTTTTCCCTTGCCGGCATTCGACCGTGCCCCGAAACCCAATGGTGAGCCACTCATTTCGCGGGCCCCAGCGTTAGTGGTCATTATCAAAATGATGTTACGGAAATCAGCCTTTTTGCCATTGTTGTCTGTAAGGGCAGCGTGATCCATTACCTGAAGCAGAATGTTGAACAAATCAGGATGCGCTTTCTCGATTTCATCGAGCAACAAAACTGCGTACGGATTTCGATTAACCGCATCCGTCAGAAGACCGCCCTGATCGAATCCGACATAACCGGGAGGGGCGCCGATCAGGCGAGAAACGGTGTGCTTCTCCATGTATTCGCTCATGTCGAAGCGGATAAACTCTATTCCCATCGTATGGGCAAGCTGTTTGGCGACTTCGGTTTTTCCCACGCCAGTGGGCCCGGCAAACAAAAAACATCCGATCGGCTTTTCCGGATGCCCCAAACCGGAGCGTGACAACTTGATCGTGCTAGCGAGCATTTCGATTGCTGTATCTTGACCAAAGACGACCAGCTTTAAATCACGTTCCAAGTTCTGCAATTGATCCTTATCTGACGTTGATACACTGCGCGGCGGGATCTTGGCGATTTTAGCTACGATTTTCTCGATGTCCCTGGGGCTGATCGTCTTCTTGCGCTTCTCAATTGGAAGGATCTTGACGGCGGCGCCGACTTCGTCGATGACGTCGATGGCTTTATCCGGCAAGCGCCGGTCATTGATGTGCTTGGCCGAAAGCTGAACTGCAGATCGAATGGCTGCCGTGCTGTAGTGAACACCATGATGTTTTTCATAATGCGGTTTTAAGCCTTCGAGAATTTTGAATGCTTCTTCCTGGCTCGGCTCCGGGATTTCGATTTTTTGAAACCGCCGTGCCAGCGCCCGGTCGCGCTCAAAATAGCTTTTATAATCATGGTACGTAGTTGAACCAATACAGCGAAGTTCTCCGGAGGCCAGCGCAGGCTTGAGAATGTTGGAAGCGTCCATTGAGCCGCCGCTGGTTGCACCGGCCCCGACTATAGTGTGGATTTCGTCGATGAAGAGAATGGAATTGGGCTGCTTTTTCAAACCTGTCAGAACGCCTTTCAATCGCGCCTCAAAATCGCCGCGGAATTTTGTACCCGCCAATAAGGCACCCATGTCTAGGGAATAGATAATGGCGGTTTTCAGCGTCTCCGGGACTTCCCCGGCGTGAATCTTCAAAGCCAGACCTTCCGCGAGGGCCGTCTTACCAACACCGGGATCCCCGACATATATAGGGTTATTCTTACGGCGCCGGCATAGCACATGAATCGTTCGTTCGATTTCGTCATCGCGACCGATTAACGGGTCGATATTTCCTTGGCGCGCTTTCTCCACAAGGTCCACAGCGAAAGCTTTCAACGGATTCTGCCGCTTGCCTGGTTTCTCTTCTTCTCCCTGCTCCTCTTCAGTTTGCGCCGGCTCTTCTGCTGCGGTCTTGGATATCCCGTGAGAAACGTAGTTGACCACGTCAAAGCGGGTAATTCCTTGCTCCTCCAGCAGATAAACGGCGTAAGAATCCGGCTCGCGGAACATCGCAATAAGTAGGTTGCCGCCATTTATTTCCTTTTTCTCAGCCGATTGAGCATGGATAACCGCTCTCTGCAAAATCCGGTGAAAACCGAGCGTCTGGTGCGGCTCTTGGTCCACGCCTTCCGGGAGAGCATCCATTTGTCCGTTGAAAAATTCGTCGAGCGCTTTCCTGAGCCGGTCGATATCACCGCCGCAATTGATGATGGCTCGACTGGCATCCTTGTCCTGCAGCAAGGCATAAAGCAGATGCTCCAAAGAGACGTATTCGTGCCTGCGCCGTTTGGCTTCCTTCAATGCAATATTGAGCGTGCTCTCTAATTCCTTACTAATCATATTAAGCCTCTTCCATCGTGCACTTCAGCGGGTACTCGTGCTGACGCGCCAAATTCTCGACTAGAGTAACCTTGGTTTCGGCGATTTCGTAAGTGTAAACTCCCGCCACCCCAATACCTTTCTTGTGAACGTGGAGCATGATTTGGACGGCCTCTGTCGATTCTTTATGGAAAACATATTGGAGGACCTGCACCACGAATTCCTTTGTAGTATAGTCATCGTTGTGCAGCAAAACTTTATAGAGGGGGGGCTTTTTTAACTTCTTTTTGGTCTCGGTAATTAGGCCGTGATCCGATTCGGTTTCCCTGCGGCTCATGTTCTTCTGCCTCCCTGGGAATGGAATAAATCTAACATGCTCCGATATCAAGTCGCAATGCTATGCCTTTAAAGTGGATACCGCTTAACTCTTAATCATGATGCTGCAAACGGTAAAGAAGTGTTATATTGCCCAGCAGGATTATCATAGGCTCATTGTAGCAACTCTCATCTAAATACGAGGAGGTGCGCTATGCTTAGTAATCAGGTCAAAGAAATCATGACCACACAACTGACCTCTGCCAGAATCACTGAAACGATTTCCCGGGTCGTTGACATCATGGTGACTGCTGACATTGGTCGGGTGATCATCACCGACGCTGATGTTCCGGTGGGAATATTTACCGAAAAGGATGTGTTGAAACGAGTCGCCAATAAGGGAATCGATCTGCAGCAGACCAGCATTCGAGAGGTCATGACGTCACCGATTCAAGCCGTTGCAGAGGAGACTCATATTCTCGAGGCTCTCGGCAGGATGTATCAGGGCAATTTTCGTCATCTCCTCGTGCGCGGAAGACGTGGAACTATCGTTGGCATTGTTTCTATGCGGCGTATTTTGAAGATTGCGGTGGAGCTAGGCCAAGGTCTCAGCGAAACTCGAACGGTTGGAGAAATCATGTCGGGTCAGGTCCTGACTGTTGACGAGCAGCGGTCAATTGCCGAAAGCACTGAACTTATGATGAACAAAAACTCAAGCGCAGTGGTGGTGACGCAAGAGCAACGACCTAAAGGAATCTTCACCGAGCGTGACCTATTAAAGCGAGTGATCAATAAGGTACCAGACATCACCAAAACTCCGGTGCGTGAAGTCATGACGGCCCCCCTGATCTCTATGCCACGAACCACTCACATCGGCGATGTTTTGGCGGAGATGTACCGTCGGGACATTCGCAATATGCCAGTTAAAGATGATCGCGAGGAGCTATTGGGGATTGTTTCCATGCCGGATGTTCTCCATTACGCAAGAGCGTTTAATATCGACGAAAACGTCCGACAGAGTTGGAAAGAGGTCGCCAATTTTTGGCAATCAGAGGATCATTATACGCCCGGATGAGATCCTAACACGTTGTCTTTCCACACGAATATGGTACGCTTACCTGGTTGCTAAGGCGTAATAAGGAGGCTGCATTTTGGAGACACCATCTATCAATGACCTTAATATCTGTGTCGCAACTGAGAACGGTTCCGGGAGTGCTTCCTCGAACAATATTCTGTTCAAAGCGATCTTTAAAATGGGCATACCATGTTCATCGAAGAACATGTTCCCGTCCAACATACAGGGTTTACCCACCTGGTATCAGATTCGGGCTTCCGCAGAGGGTTACCTGAGCCGCAAAGACGACATCGACGTAATGGTCATGTTCAACGATGCCACGGCTGCAAAGGACATCTACCGCGTGCGCGATGGCGGTTTGATTCTTTACGACGATTCCAACCCGCTGCCGGCCCAACTAAAGCGAGAGGGCGTGCAATACGTCGGCTTCCCGGCGAATAAGCTTGTGGCCAAATTGGTACCCGCCTCTCCGCTGCGGGCGAAGCAGCGAAATATGCTCTATGTTGGCGCCTTGGCCTACCTGTTTGGCATTGACATGGAAGTTATCAAAGCCGTGCTCGAAGACACCTTCGGGAAAAAACCCGCCGTGATCGAATCCAACCTCATCTGTATCGATGCTGGCTATCAATATATGAAAGAGAAGGGCTTCTCGCAGAATATCGCTCGGTTGGAGGTGATACCGAACGGCAATAAAGGCAAAATTATCACCGAGGGTAACACGGTCGCAGCCTTGGGCGCGATCTACGGCGGGGCTTCGGTCATCTGCTGGTATCCGATTACTCCGTCTAGCTCGTTAGCCGAAGCAATGGAGTTCTACCTACCGAAACTACGTAAGCCCAAGGACGGTAAAAAAACCTATGCGATTGTCCAGGCCGAAGACGAAATTGCTTCGGCTGGCATGATCGCCGGAGCCGGTTGGTCGGGGGCACGGGCGATGACATCCACGTCAGGACCCGGGCTTTCGCTGATGAATGAGACTATAGGTCTGGCTTATTACGCCGAAATTCCCTGCGTATTCTTCATTGTCCAGCGCGGAGGTCCATCAACCGGATTACCGACACGAACACAGCAAGCCGATATCTCGTTGATGTACGGGGCATCCCACGGTGACACTCGCCATGTGATTTTGATCCCCCACGATATGAATTCTTGCTTCGATTTTGCCCGGCAGAGTTTTAATTACGCTGATCGATTTCAAACACCGGTCTTCGTCGCCATGGATCTAGACTTGGGGATGAATCTCTGGCCGTCTGAACCGCTGAAACTGCAGCCGGAGCCTTTTGATTACGGCAAACGGCTCAGCGCGGAGCAACTGGAGGAATGGTCAAAAGCCGGTAAAAAGTTTCGCCGTTACTTTGATCAAGACGGCGATGGAATCCCATACAGAACGGTTCCGGGAAATCCAAATCGGATGGCATCTTATTTTACCCGAGGCTCCGGTCACGACGCCGACGCGAGATATTCTGAGGATGAGACTGACTATAAGTATATTCTCGACCGGCTACGGAAGAAGTTCGAGACCGCCAGAAAGTTTGTTCCCAAACCTATTGTAGAAAAGGAAAGGGGCGTTAAAACCGGCATCATTTGTTATGGTTCGAGCTACGAACCCGTTCGCGAAGCGCGTGACCGGCTCAAGGCGGCAGGATTGAAAACCAATCATATGTTGATCCGTGCATTGCCCTTAACCAGCGAAATTAGAGATTTCTTGGTTGAACATGACACCATCTATCTTGTTGAGCAGAACCGGGACGGTCAAATGGCAGCGATCATCAAAGACGAAAATCCGGATCTAGGATCTAAGCTCACAAGCATTCTTGTTTACAATGGCTTGCCCATGGCTGCCGGCGAAGTCGTTAAACAGATTTTTGATGCCGCTCAGTTGGCGCAGCCAAAAACCGCTTAATCTTACAATAAGGACAGAGAAATGGCAGAAGCAAAACTCAATCGTATTAATTTGTCGGAAAAAGACTACGAAGGCGCGCCATCTACCATGTGCCGCGGCTGCGGTCATGACGCGATTTCAGCATCGGTGATACGGGCTTATTACGAGAGCAGCATCGATCCGAGAAAAGTCGTTAAGTTAAGCGGCATTGGTTGTTCATCGAAGACCCCGGCGTACTTTCTAAGTCAATCGTTCGGTTTCAATGCCGTACACGGCAGAATGTCAGCGGTGGCGACCGGAGCTAATTTGGCAAACCACACGCTGATGCCTATTGGCGTATCCGGCGATGGCGATACTTCGGCCATCGGCTTGGGAAATTTCTGTCATATGATGCGACGAAACGTTAACATCACCTACATTATCGAGAATAATGGCGTCTACGGCCTGACCAAAGGCCAGTTTTCGGCCACCGCTGATGTCGGATCGGTAATGAAGGGCGGCAAAGTCAATGACATACCGGCGATCGATCTTGCGGAGTTGGCAATCACCCTCGGAGCCACCTATGTCGCGCGAAGTTTCTCCGGTGACCGCAAGCAGTTAACTCCTTTGGTTCAAGGTTCTCTACATCACAAAGGAAGCGCCATTCTGGACGTCATCAGCCCGTGCGTGACATTTAACAACCACGAAGGGTCGACCAAGAGCCTCAAATACGTCAAAGGTCACCTCGATCCTATTCACGACCTGGACTTCATTCCTCCCTTTGAGAATATTGAAGCTGACTATGATGAAGGCACTGATCACGAAGTGTCTTTGCACGACGGCTCACGGATTGTCTTGCACAAATTAGGCAAAGACTATGACCCAACCAACAAAGCGCAAGCGATACAAGCGATTCATGCAGCCATCGCCGAAGGAAAATTCTTGACCGGTTTGATTTACTACAACCCGCATCGGAAAGAATTCGCCGAGGAATTGAACCTGTGCGACATTCCGTTGTCGGAGCTAACCCAGGCCGATCTTCAGCCTCCCCTAGAAGCGTTAGATCAGCTTAATGCAGAGATGATGAAGTAAGCGGAGCGTTGCGCACCCGACCAAAAGAGCCTGTCCGGTCAATCCGCGCCAGGCTCTTTTGCGATCTCACCCACTATAAGCCCATTGCTCGTTTCACGGGCAGTCCACTCCACGATTCAATAATTTGGTGTGACGAAGCCACGAGGCCGAAATGGCGTCGAATGTTCTCTAGTGTACTCATGTGTAGCTTGGCATCGTAAGCAGCGGAGCAATCATCGATCATCGTCACGTAATAATCGTACATATAACCGTCTCGCGCGGTGGTTTCGACGCAAACATTGGTCGCCACCCCGCAAACCAGAATGCTTTGAATGCCACGGGCTTTCAACACGGTGTTCAGATCCGTGTTGATAAAGGCGCTGTAGCGGTGCTTGATCACGACTCTCTCACTCGGAAGCGGCGCAATTCCATCATAAAATTCCGCACCCCAAGTTCCTTCACGGCAAGTACTCAAACCGCTTTTTTGCGATGTGCGATAAATCCAGGACGGCGTGTCGGTCCAATCGCTGTGTGTGGTCCTTATATAAACAACTGTAAGACCTACTTTTCGAGCTTGATCGATAAGACTCGTCAGGTTCGGTATCATAGCCATTGCCGCGCCGACATCATCGCCGCGCTTGCCCGCGCTCCCTTCCGGGCTAACGAAATCATTTTGGACATCGACCACAATCAACGCGGCATAACTCGGGTCGCAACGGTCTTTCAGGGTTTTTAGTATCTCCATTGTTTCCTCCATCCTTAGTGATCGTGTTTCTTCTGCAGCCCGCCGTGGCCCAACGCCATGATGTTCGCCCGGGTTATCTTATCTCCCGCCAAAAGGCGCGGGAGGATGATATCAAAAGCGCTGAACGGATCATGCAAGACACAGCCCGACAATCCCAGAATCGGCGTACCGTTTAAATAAGCCATTAGAAACATCGAACCTGGAAGCACCGGAAAGCCGTGAGATTCTATCGTCGCGCCGCTGCGGCGGATCCCTTCTGGTGTTTTGTCGTCGGGATCGACTGACATTCCACCGCTGACCAGAATTATCTCTGCGCCGCTTCGTTGGGCCTCTTGGATAAGCTTGGCGATTTGATCGGGATCGTCATTGGCAACTTGCTTATCGGCCAAATCAGATCCCATTGCGGCAGCTTTCCGCCGAACTATAGGCTCAAAACCGTCTTGGATTCTCCCCGTGTAAACTTCGCTGCCGGTAACGATCAGATGAATGCGCCGCGGCGGCATCGGCAAAATTCGTACGATCGGATGATCTTTACATAAAGCCTCAGCTCGCTGAATTAATTCTTCTTTCACTACGACTGGGATCGTTCGTGTACCGGCCACCACATCGCCGTTGTTCACATAACGATCGGACAGCAATGTTGCCATCATCAGATCACCCAAGGAATTGAGACGATAGAGCAGATCAGAGTCGATTTTCAACAATCCGGAAATCTCTGCCACTAGATTTACTCTACCTTCACTCGGACCAACCAGCTTGAGATTGGGACCCGCGGCTGCTTTTGCCAATCTGTGCGCCGCGTCTTCCTCGTGCAGCTCATCACTATCGAGCTCCATAACGTACAGATTTCGCTTGCCGACATCGAGCAGCTTTGAGATATCTTCCTTACGTACAATGTGACCCCGCCGAAACGCCGGCCCCTTGTGCTTTCCAGGTACGATCTCGGTGATATCGTGGGCGAGTGGAAGTCCCACGGCTTCTTCAACAGGTATAACTTTGAGCATTATCGTTCTCCTTCAAAAACTCCGCTTGAGGTACGGAGAATTCTTCCACGGGGTATCATCTTTGTCCAGCTATGTTGCGCGCGAGATTCGACAAAACTACCTGTTGTAGGCCGGCTCGCTGCTAGTGCGTCAGCTAACTGGCGCAAGGAAGAGTAGCGCGACGGTTCACTTGGCGATAGGAAACACAGTACTATGTGAGTTGCAAACCCTTCGCCTGAGCGGCGAGGCGGAGTGGAGGACGGGGCATGCTACCCCACGAAAGACTGATTCCTTAGCCGCCTAACGAGATCATCTCGATTTTCTTGTGATTCTTAGGGTCGTAGTTGGCCGACCGAAGAGCTTCCAATCGTTCGGCCGAATAACGGTCGGCCCGCTTCTCCCAGATCGCGACAATAAAGTTGCTAATTTCCTCGTCCGTTGCGCCGCCGCGTAACAATCCTTTGACATCGTGACCGATGCCAGAAAACAGACATGTTACAATTTTCCCATCCGCGGTGAGCCGCACACGCGTGCAGCTCGAGCAGAACGGCTCGGTTACCGAAGCAATCACACCGACATCCCCGCGGCCATCGATAAACTCATAGTCCACCGACGGTGCGCTTCCTCCGGCGCGTCCAACTTCCTTAAGCGGATATTGACCGTTTATCTTCTCAATGATCTCTTTTTTTGAGACGAGTTTTCCGGATGTCCAGTCGTTGGAATTGCCGACGTCCATATACTCGATGAAACGCAGAGCAAAACCGTTGTCACGTGAGAACTCGACCAGGCTCAAGATGTCATCTTCATTTAAGCCTTTTTCGATCACCGCATTCAGTTTTATCGGATGAAGGCCATGCCGCTTAGCCGCAAAAATGCCCTCCAAGACCTTGCTCAAGTCGCCGCGCTTAGTCATTTGTCTGAACTTCTCGGGGCTCAGCGAGTCAACGCTGATGTTGACGCGCTTCAGACCGGATGCTTTAAGTGCTGCGACTTTTTCGGCAAGCAGCGCCCCGTTCGTAGTCAGGCACAAGTCTTTAAGCCCGCCAATTGAGGAAATCTTGGCCACTAGCCTATCGAGATTCTGCCTGACCAGGGGTTCGCCACCGGTGAGACGGATCTTCTCGACCCCGAGTCCGACAAATAGGGTCGCCAACCGTGAGATTTCCTCGAAAGTGAGAATCTCCTTCTTGTGGATCCAATCGTATTCATCCAGCGGCATGCAGTAGCTGCAACGAAAGTTACATCTGTCAGTCACTGATATTCTGAGATCTTTGATCGGCCGATTTAAAGCATCCACCAGCATAAGAATTAACTATGCAGCAAAGGTGCTAGAGGCGCAAGTTCGGCCAGGAGTTCAACTTTGCTGGCTTTGGACGATCTGTTATCCTGCGCCGGCATGAGTTTGCGGCAGCAGCAAATAGCGGTTTTCCTGGGCACCATACTCATCATATCGGGTCTGTTCGCCGCGGGTGTCTGGCTGATCGCGCAACGGCTTACTACCGAGGCCACACTACAAACGGCACTGCTAATGGCGCGCCAGGTTGAAATCGCCTTAGCCGATAGCCTGAAACAACGGCCGGTTATCGTTCAAACCGGGCCGTCGCGAACGCAATCATCCTCGTTTTGGAGTTTTCTGGGAAATATATTCCCCGGCAAAAGCAGCGCAAACCGGCAACAAACCACCGTCCGCAGGCCATCGCGCCATGAGGAAGTGAAAGGACTCATGCGCGCTTACGTTGATCGAAGCGGTAGTATCGAGGCGATGTGGGTCCTAAATGCCGAGGGAATGGTCCTTTATAGCTCAGCGGGACAGGAAGACGCGGAAGCGTACAGAGATGCGCAGTTCCATGAAGCGTTGCGTCGCGGAGTTACCCTGATCAATTCTCGAACTCAAGGCAAAGCAACCTATTATGATGTAATGGTGCCGTTGCAGATGCCGGAGGGGGCGCGCGGCCCAGGCGGATTGCGCCTATGGATCAATCCAGCCGACTGGACTGAGCTTCTGACCGGCATGTGGCGACAGCTAACTCTACTATTTGCGTTGGGTGGCGGCATCGCTCTGCTTAGCGCATTTCTTACCACCGCACTTTATACGCGCCGGTTTAGCATTATCAGCGAAACTCTCCGCCAAGCGGAAGCGGGAACTTACGCCGCTCGTCCCGAGTATGCCAGAGAGGACGAAGTCGGCACTAGCTTGGATCTTATCGATCGTCTGGTGATGAAGCAGCGGAAGAAGGTTGCCGCACCCGCACCTGCACAACGGTTGGCGCTTGCCGCGCGCACTCTGGCGCACGAAGTCCGAACGCCGCTGAACGCCCTAGCTATTCATCTCGAGCTCCTGCGCAGTCCGGCGCAATCTACCGAAGAGTCCAATGGTGCAATCGATCAGCAGCACCGTTGCATTGCAGCGCTCGATTCGAGCCTGCGCCAAGTGAATCGGCTGATACGAGATTTCACAGATTATTCCGCTCCCGTGAATATGGAGCATAAACCGGTGGATCTAGCTGAAGTTCTAAAGACTAGCTTGGAAGCGATCGGGTCAGCTTGCGTAGCCCAAAACATTAGCCTTGTCCAGGAACGGCTTCAAGGACCATGGCGAGTCCAAGGAGATGCGACTCGATTGCGCCAAGCCTTCGATAATTTGCTGCGCAATGCCATGGAGGCGCAGCCGGATGGAGGCGAGATCCGCGTTATGGCAGAGAAGGATGACTCTCGAGTAATGGTGGATATTAACGATGCTGGACCCGGAGTCTCACCGGAGCAAGAACCGGAGCTTTTCGAATTTGGCAAAACGACAAAAATCTCGGGCAGCGGTATCGGGTTGCCGCTAAGCCAATTGATCGTCGAAGCGCACGGCGGATCATTGACCTATCAGGGCAACGGTCATGGCGCCACCTTTCGCTTGATTCTTCCGCTGGAGCCTAGCTGATTATGGCTCGCCCGCGCGCCGTTGTTCTTGTAGTCGATGATGACTCCGTCACCCGCCAAGGCTTGACGGCGCTGCTTCAAAGCTGGGGCTACAATACTTTCGATGCTGCCGACGGAGCTGCCGCCCTGAAAAGCTGCGATAAAGAATTACCCCATGCCATCGTCACCGATCTCATGATGCCTGGCATGAGCGGACTTCAATTCGTCGAATCGTTGGGAGAACGGGTGCGGCAAATTGCGGTTGTCTTTGTCACTGGTCAGGCGACCGTGGATACCGCAGTGCAAGCCATCAAGCTCGGCGCCTATGACTATTTACCCAAGCCGCTCGAGCCTGAGCGACTGCGAATCACGCTTGAGAAGGCTCTGAAGCAGGTTGCGCTTGCTCGCGAAGCCGTTGCACTACGCCACAAACTCGAGTCGCCGTTAGGTTCTTACGGCTCGCTCATCGGCAAATCCGCGCCCATGCGTCAGCTCTACCAGCAGATCGGCCAGATTGCCGCCACTGATGCGTCGGTTTTAATCAGCGGCGAGAGCGGCACCGGCAAAGAACTCGTCGCCCAAACATTGCACGACCTTTCACCGAGGCGTGAGGCTACTTTTTTTGCGCTTAACTGCGCAGCCATTTCCGCAACATTGATGGAAAGCGAGCTTTTCGGCCACGAGAAAGGCGCCTTTACCAATGCTATTGAACGACACCCGGGTTGTTTCGAACAAACTGACGGCGGCACACTCTTTCTCGATGAGATTACTGAGATGCCCATGGAGGTTCAGGCCAAATTTCTTCGAGTTCTGGAAGAACGGCAGGTGCGGCGCATCGGCGGCAATGCAAATATTCCTGTGTCGGTGAGAGTAGTGGCAGCCACCAATCGCGAGCCCGCAAGCGCGGTTAAAGAAAGCAAACTGCGACAGGATCTCTTTTATCGACTGAGCGTTTTTCATCTTGAACTACCGCCGCTGCGGCAACGTTGCGAGGATATCGCGCTGCTCGCAAATTATTTTCTCGAATTCTTCGCCACGAAATACCACCGGCCGGTACCAGAGTGGGCGGCAGATTACACAACTGCACTGCAAGCTCACTCCTGGCCTGGCAACGTGCGAGAGTTACGCAATGCCATGGAACGTCTCTCGGTCTTATCTCCAGGCCCGACTTTGACGGCCAGAGATTTTGAGCAGTTCTGCCTCAAAGCGGTGGTCGAAGAAAAATCTGAATTGGCACCTATGTCTCTGGCAGAAGCCGAACGTCAAGCAATTGAAAAGGCATTAGCCGCGAGCGAAGGCAACAAAACCCAAGCTGCGCGCCTACTTGGTATTACCCCGAAAACTTTGAGCGCCAAGCTCGCGCTCTACGGCAAAGCATAAAACTCTTCCGATAGTTCGAAACTCTGACGTGCATTTTTTGTCGTCGTCTCCAGTGACGATACTCCCCTGCTGCGTGCGGCTGATGGTGTGAAAGAGAATACTGTTGGATAGGTGTGAAGGATTGGCTTCGGCAATGGCTATTATTACTCGGGTTGCTTGATCACGTATTTCTTTCCTGACCCTGACCTTTTTACCGCTTTTCTACCGCTCCCCGACAACATGGCGAAGACCGTAAATAGCCGATCTATAATATTTTTTATTGTGGCATTTGAGTTGCTTTGACAGGCTCCCCGAGAGCTTAAGGAGGATTCGATATGCAATCAGATCATTTTATTGAAGTCATGGGGTTACTTAATGCGATCGTTCGTTGCTTTAACGACAACATCGAAAAAATTGATATGAACAAACTCGCTCAGCCGTCAGCAGCCGCGCACGCGATCGCAGCTGTGACTATGAGCACGATGGAAGCAAAAAAAGCTTAATCAAATGTTTTATGAAGGTAGCCAGCTACATAGCGGTGCTAGCAATCGCAAATCTGCTACTGGCCAACGTAACAAGCTCCCTCCTTGCTGCTGGCGAGGGGGAAAACCCGCATAAGCAGCGTGGCACGATTTCTAACAAGCACAGTAGCAAACAAAGCACCGACGAAGCCCCGCAGTGGTCGGCCGACCCGGCCCGCGGCTGGGTGCGCTCCGATAAGAGCGACGGTGTACACGGCCGGGAACGCTTATCGACCACTCCGAAACAAACCGGTCGGAACAATAAAGCAAGCGGCAAGGCTAGCAAACGTTTTTTAGGACGCTCATGATACAGAAAGGAAAAAGATTATGCATACAGCGAAAAAATCTTTCGGGAGTGTCAAAATTTTTGTGTTGGCCGGAACAATGTTAGTGACCGGCTGTGCCGGTGGCTCTTTGTCCACACGTGAAAAGGGGGCTGGAATCGGAGCGCTTGGCGGCGCCGCGACAGGGGGGCTCATCGGCGCCGCTGTTGGCCATCCGGGTGCCGGAGCAGCAATCGGCGGAGCCTTCGGTCTTGGCGCCGGCGCGCTGGTGGGAGACCAACTGCAAGGTCAGGAGATCACCAATTACCAGCAGCAACAGCAAATCCAAAGAAATCAGGCTGAAATCACCCGAAACCGGCAGACTATCCAACGCCTGGAACGCCAACGAAATGAATATTAGGTAGCCCATCATCCCGGACAAGTCAGGACGATAGCTCTCGAACTAGACGTGGCGACTTAGCAATCGATTACGGACCTGATTCGTAACAGTATCGGAGGCCGTGCCGATTACACATTCAGCAATTGTTTTCGGGATCCGACCATCCAAGAACACCGCTACGTCAACTTATTCAGGTTAAATTGCACTTCGTACAATTCCTAATACGGCTCATCACCGGATCTCGAATAATAGAATTGTGTGATCGTGAAGAAAGTCGCCGTTGACCCGCTCTGTGCGATCGGGCACCCAACCCTCCACAGGAAAATCATGCGATATGACTCTGGCCCCGGGTTTTAACTGTCGGTCGAGAATCGGCCGCAACTTGGCGTTGAATTCCGGTAACATGTATAGCGTCACAACCGTTGCTTCAGACACATCCACTGACAGCGCATCCTGCACACGGAACTCCGTGAGATGCTCGACCTTCTCTCTAAATGCATTGGCTTGAGCTTTACGCACAAGATCAGCATCGATCTCGATGCCAACTCCTCGCGCCCCAAACATTTGGGCCGCGCGAATGATAATCACGCCGTCCCCGCTGCCGAGATCGTAGATCACGTCTGCGGAGGTCACCCGCGCCATCTCCAACATCCTATCGACCACCCCAACTGGCGTCGGTACAAATGGAACTTCGCCGTCCGTCCACCGTGGGATGGCGCAAGCGCCTAAGACGGCAAGCAGGTAAAGGCCCAACAGGCTTCGCAAGAAGGTTTTCATAGCCACTGTTCAATCCTATACAACGAGAATCGCACTCGCTGGTTATAAAGGAAACTCTCTCAAAGCGTCAATGGCTTGCGCAGGCATGAACGAAAAGATGGTTGACAAAGGCAACCGTTTGTTATGATCTGGCCGGGTATAGCTCATTCACGGAGGCGCAAGAATGGCAAGTTGGGACGATATGCTAACCGATAGAGACAAAGAAGTTTTTTCTAAATCCGGCTACGGTAAACGCGCTGGATTCGGACAGAGACCTGCGGTCTTGGTAATCGATGTTAATTACAACTTCGTCGGTGATAAGCCGGAGCCCATTCTCGATTCAATCAAACGTTTTCGCAACAGCTGTGGTGCCGAAGGTTGGGAAGGCGTTCACCGTATCGGCGAACTACTTACCGAATGTAGAAAGAAACATCTGCCGACTTTCTATACTACCGGCCACGATGATCGAACCAACGCAGTTGCCTTCGGCCGCTGGCAAGCTAAGAATAGTCGCTCGACGGAGGACATGACCGATACTTGGGATAAGGGCAACGACATTGTCGCGGAAATCGCTCCTCGAGGAGGAGACATCGTTGTACGCAAACAAAAACCCAGCGCCTTCTTCGGCACACCTTTGATGAGCATGCTAAACGAGGTTCACGCCGACAGCGTTTTGGTCACTGGCACTACGACTAGCGGCTGCGTTCGTGCGAGCGTCATCGACGCGTTTTCCTACAATTTGAAAGTTTCGGTGGTGGAAGACTGCGTTTTTGATCGTGGCCAGGCATCGCACAAGATCAATCTCTTCGACATGGCGATGAAGTATGCGGATGTCATCTCACTTCAGGAAACAGTCGAATACGTTCGGGGATTACCCGATAATCTTTTTGCTCCAGCGTTGTAAATCCGTCCCCACGCTCGACCGACTGCGGCAGCATCGCACCGACGCCTCTCAGGATTACGGCTGAGTTAGCGCGCGCACAAGAAGCGCTACCCCGATGGCAAACAGCAGGATCAAGAGAGCTCGATTGAAGGTTTGTTGGTTGATTCGGTCTTGCGTTTTGATACCCACATAGAAGCCGACGAGAGTGAATAGCGTAACCTGCAGTGACAACATCAAAGTTGAGGCATTAAACAGATTCCAGCTCGAGACAGCAGCCAATTGGCTCAATTTCGTGAACACGAAGATTGTCGCGATCGATTTGATAAATTGACGTTTCTCTAACCTCAGGCTGTAGAGATAAATCGCTAGCGCCGGACCGGCGGCATTGGTAACACCATTGAGAAAGCCGCTGATAAACCCGACCGGGATTGAAAGCAGTTTTTCCAGGCCAGGAGTAATTCTGAATTCAAACTTCAGCCAGTTGAACGCGACGAATACCAAAACCATGGTACCCAGGCAGAAGTTCAATACCCAGAGCGGCAGGTTGACCAGAACTGCAGTACCAAGAAATACTCCGGCGATAGTCGCAAGGAAAAACCAGGCAAAGCGTCGCAAAATGGCAAAGGGAAATCCGTCGCGGAATACTTGAGCAACATCCATGACGATGTTGGGAATCAGCAGAATAGTGATGGCTATGCGAATATCCAGCAACAAAGCCACCGTGGGTGTGGCAATCAGCGGGAACCCAAGTCCCGAAGCTCCTTTGACGAAAGCGGCAAACAGTAGGGCCATGCCCACGAGAATCAGCGTAGGATCAAAATTCATAATGATCGAGGATTGTCGAGCAGCGAGTCGCTGTATCACGAGACCTGATCGCTGCAGATAGTCGGTAGTGATTGGTAGACAGCAACTCCAAGGTGTTCGCTAGGACTGTAGCGTTACGGCTTGGTTCTTTGTCCCTTTTGCTTGTCGCCTGTCACGAAGTATTCGCCTTTGACAGCGAGTTCCGCTTCTTCTTCATCTTGTTTTGTCCAGGCACCGAGACTGTAACCGTACCACGGCATGCGTGGCTTGAGCGAGGGAAGACCCAGTTCTTCCCAGATGGCCCTCGACCTATCCATGAATTCCTTGCGAGGCAGAGACACAGGGGTGTAGGGCCATGGCCGCACTGCGTTGATCAGTAAGGCGCTAATCGAAGCCATCCGTACTTTAAGGCTTTCCATCCCCGGCGGATGAGCGGAAGGATCCAACCCCGGCGACTTTCCTTTGGCAATAAAAATATCCTCTTCCGGCCTAACGTTGAAACAGATCGCCCAATTCACCATTGCCGGGTCGTGAATATCAATGTCCTCATCGACCGCGATGCAGACCTTGGCATAGCTGCCCGTGAACCCGGCTGATGCGTTAAGGGCGCGCCAGGCCTCCGCTTTCGACGCATTACGCATCTTAACCACACAGTAGGCTTGCCCACTTCCGCTTACCTCATCGTGAAGCGCCACATCCAGCACTGCAGCATTGCCGCTATCGTGACGCAGATATTTGTATAGGATCTTCTCCGTCCCCGTATGCTTTATCTTGCTCGATTCGCTGGGCGGAAACTGACTCATCAGCGCCGTATAGATTGCGTCTCTTCGATGGGTGATGCAAGTCACATCGAGATAGGGAGAAGTGGTACGATGTCCCATGTAGCCGGGGTATTCGCCAAACGGTCCTTCCGGCTCGAGGGAGTCAGTGGGGATCATTCCCTCGATGACAATTTCCGTAGTGGCCGGCACCAAAAGATCGACGGTTTTACATTGCACTAACTCAACTGGTTCACCAGCCAAGCCGCCGGCAAGTCGGTATTCATCGAAATCGTAGGCAATCTTTGCGGTCGCGGCATAGGCAATACTAGGAATAACACCGATGGCGATCGCCGCCTGCAAGGGCACACCCTTGTCCTTACACTTGCGCCAGTGTTGCCCCATGTGTTGCGATGTGAATAATCCGCCGGCGCGATCGGGAGATTTGATTTGACTACGATAATTGCCGATGTTGTAAACGCCGGTTTCAATGTCTTTGGTGATCCAGTTGGCTGAAGTCAAATAGGGGGCATTATCGAAGCCGGGCGTAGAGATCGGCACCGGGAGCATATCCAATCCATGACCGTTCAACAGCTCCTTGTCGGTCCAAACCATTTCCTGAACTGGCCCCGCAGCGACTTTTTCCGGCTCGATGGGACTCAGCTGGGCCTTGTTCCAGCGCTCGTGGATCTCCTCAGGTCGGCACATCAAACCGATCGCATAGATCTCGGTTGTTGCGGCCAACGTTCCCACCGTCACCGGCATTGAATACTGCTTGCCTTTTGCATCAACGACCTTTTCAAACAGAAAAGCTTTGCGCTGCTCTTCGTCTAACCCTCGAAATTGCCACCGAACCAATGGCATCAATTCAGTATCTTTATCGATCCTTCGACGGATTCGAATCAATTTTTCTCGGTCCTCAAGTTCCTTCAGATGGGCGCGGAAGTCGCGGTAGTATTTTTGGCTCGCCATGGAACCTCTCTCGAATGTGCTTCTGACATGTATCGTCGCACCCGAGTTGCTTGTCAAGCATGCTGGAAATCGGTTACCGATGCACAGTAAGGTTCGAATCGGCATCAAATCACCCTACCACATGCGCACAGGCTGTCGTGAAGCGGGCTCGTTAGCACTTTTTCGATGGCTTCGATGGTATAAACGAGCCGGGCGTTTTTGCTTTTGCATCGGAGACGTCTTTGCTACACTGCTAACTTTGTCTGACTGAACAACTAGCGGCTGCAGCTTTATGCACGAAAACTTCTCAAAACCCCTATCTCCGGTATTCGGGCCACCAGCGCCAACGCCACTTCTCTTCGGAAGATCTGGTTCAGCCATATATTGGCTGACAATCACCGCGCTTCTATTTGGCGTTTTTCTCGCCGACCTATATTCGCCATTCGGTGTTGCCATACCGACCAGTTATGTGGCTGCGCTACTACTAGTGCTGGCGCTCCCAGGAGCTCGCGAGAAAATTCTGATCGCTCTGCTTAGTACGGTGCTCATTATCCTGGATTATCTTCTATCGCCCGGCTCACCTGGAATTCCCGGGTGGATCCCCATTTTCAATGACGTGCTCACGGTGACCCTAATTTGGATCGTCGCCGGTCTGGGCCTACGTCACAGGCGCGCGCAAGATGCGATGCGGCGGAGTGAAGAGCGGTTTCGTGCGCTGGTAGAAGCATCATCACAAATCGTTTGGACAGCGGACGGCGCAGGAAATATCATTGAAGACTCACCTTCCTGGCGAGCATTTACTGGTCAAACATTTGAGCAACGGCGCGGCTCCGGCTGGCTTAATGCATACCATCCTAACGATCATAAGAGAGTCCAAATGCAATGGGAAGACGCGACCGCGCGAAAAAAACCTCTCGAAGCTCAGTACCGCCTTCGCCGATACGATGGTCAGTGGCGATGGACTTTAGTTCGCGCCGTTCCGCTATTGTCGGCTGACGGCTCAGCGCGCGGCTGGGTGGGTATGAACACCGATATCACTGAACGTAAACAGGCCGAGGCGGACACGCTTTTTTTGCTCGACCTTAGTGATTGTATTCGCCTGGCGTCGGATCCGGATGAGTTGACTTGGGCCGTTGCTGTCGCACTTGGCGAATATTTGCAAACCGACCGCTGTAGTTTTACCGAGGCTGATTCTGAGAAGGGTCGGTTCACCATTCATCGCGATTATCATCTTAATCTCCCTTCTTTGGCTGGAACTTATCGGCTGAGGGCTCTTGGCCCGAAGATCGTCAGCGACTGTCAGGCCGGTCACACTACCGTAGTCTTTGACACTTCCCGAGATGACCGAACCGCGACTTACAGCGGATATTATCAGCGCATCGGCGTCGGAGCTTTCGCGGCTACCCCGCTATTGCGCGAAGGCAGGCTTGTGTCCGCGTTGTTTGTCTCTACAGCTGAACCCCGTGAGTGGAGCGAGCGGGAGGTCTCGCTCATCGCTGCCGCGGCCGAGCGCACCTGGCTAGCAGTAGAAAGGCTGCGCCTGAACAGCGCCTTAAGTCAAAGCGAAGAAGCGTTGCGCGATGCCGATCGGCGGAAGGACGAGTTCTTGGCAACCTTAGCGCACGAATTAAGAAATCCGCTAGCTCTAGTGCGAAACGTTGTCAGCTTATCTCAGGCTTCCGGCTTTTCCGAAGCCCAACAGCGCTGGGGTAGGGATGTCATCGATAAGCAAGTAGGATATCTGACCCGGCTCACCGATGATCTTTTCGATATAAGCCGTATCACGCGAGAGAAGCTGGGTCTCCATAAAGAACACGTAGAGCTCAGTGAAATTGTTAAAACCGCAGTAGAGTCAAGCCGTCCGCTAATCGAAGAGCGAGGCCACAAAATCACAATTACACTGCCCGCATCACCTGTCTACGTAGACGCGGACCGGGTTCGGTTAACACAAGTAGTTATGAACTTGATCAATAATGCCGCTAAATACACGCCTGATCCAGGTCAAATTTGGTTAACTCTTGAACTGGATAACGGCCAGGCAGTCCTGCAGGTTAAGGATACCGGGATCGGCATCGCTCCCGAAGACCTGCCGCGTTTGTTCGACTTGTTCTATCAAGCCGACCGATCGTTCACCCGTGACGAGGGCGGTCTCGGGCTAGGCCTGACTCTGGTACACAGAATTCTTGAACTCCACGGGGGAACAGTACAGGCTTTCAGCTTAGGAGCCAAACAAGGTAGCCAGTTCGTCGTCAGTTTGCCTGTGCTGGAGAAAGCATCTCAGCAAGAATTCAGCAAAGAGGCTAATACCGTTTTTTCCAATGCAAAGAGCCAGGTCCGACGCATCCTTGTCGCGGACGACTTCCCACAAGCGGCTGAAACGCTAGCCGGATTATTGCGGCAGGAAGGATACGAAGTCCAAATCGCCCGGGACGGCCTTGAAGCTTTTAGAGCTGCGGAGCTTTCGCATCCAGATGTCATTGTACTCGACCTTGCGATGCCGGAATTAAATGGCTACGATGCCGCGCGCAAAATACGCGAGCAGCCTTGGGGCAAACAGGTTGTGCTCATTGCTCTTACCGGGTGGGGGCAGCAACGGGACCGGCACCGCACCAAAGAGGCTGGTTTTGACGCGCACCTGACGAAACCGGTTAAGTACGAAGCGATCTTGGAATTGCTCGGAAATTTATCCGGCCGCCAGCGGCCAGAATCAGCGGCGACGCCAAATTGACTAAACAGCAAAGGACTCGATTTGTAATCGATGTTTGAGAGTGATCCTCCCTTTGACGGACCGGTGGTTCTTCCTCCTGAAGATGTTCTTGATCTTCATCCGTTTCAGCCCAGGGACATCCCCAGCGTGGTTGAGGAATACTTGGAGGAATGCCAGCGATCGGGATTCCGGCAGGTCCGTCTCATTCACGGCAAAGGCGCAGGCGTACAACGCGCCATAATCCGATCTCTTCTGGATAAACATCCCGCGGTTGTTTCTTTCAAAGATGCCCCAGCCGAAGCCGGCAGTTGGGGAGCCACTATCGTCAGCTTGCTGGTTGATTGAAACTCGACTGCTGGAAGTCGATCTTTGTAATGATGCGATCAAAGATATCCTTCCACACGCGTGGATCACTGTCGATGTTGCGGTGTTCAGCGCAAATTCCGCTATAGGGTCCCCGGGGGTTGGGTATGGCAATATTGATTGCTTCTGTGCCGATGGGGTCCTCTGCCTTGATTGTCTCTAAACCTCGACAAAGCGTGAAGGATGCCGGGACGTAGAAATTGACGGCGCGCTTTACGTTGTCGGGCACCGAACCTTTAGACCAAAAGCTCTCGATGTAGACCAATGCGTCGACCGCAATTTGCCTTCGTTTTAAATCTCTCGCTAGCTCCTCGACGACCTGTCCACCGAAACTGTGGCCAACCAGTAGTATTCGATCTCCGACGCAGTAGATAGCCCCAAGGAGGTCGCTAACGACCTGACTATCGCCACGAATCATTATGGTGATACTGTTTGGGAAGTGTCGTCCTATCTGTAATGCAGCAACATGCATCACCGACTCACGGTACGCAATCTCAGTAACCGCCCGCTGATCTTGGAGGTCGATAGCTTGATACGGCAACCATTGCTGCGGGTCAAACCACTCGGCTTCGTCCCATGTCGGCGGATTGCCGCCATGCACTCCGATAAAGATAATCCTTCCCGTCGGCGCCGGAACATTTAGGGCAGGAAGATCGGCGGCGACTTGCGCGGCCGTATTTACGCGCTTGAAGGGGGTTGCCTGCCACCCGGTGCCAAGCGGCAGACTCGAACTGACTGCCTGGCAACTCATCGTTCCGCTCAGCATGAGCAACAGACACGTAAGCGTGACATCGTTGAGATGACGAGGCATCAGTTCGGCTGGATCACTGAATGCTATAAATCGTCCGATAAAAACTTACAAATCGAAGAACAGCATGCGTCGGCGCACGCAGCAAAACTACTTTGCGGCGAACGGATCATCGCCTTTTACTGTGGCAAGATAATAGACCGTTATGCCCACACCAATCGTTATAAAACTATCGGCTAGATTGAACGCCGGCCAATGGTAATCGGACCAATACACGTCCAAGAAATCGACCACTTCGCCATAAATTATTCGATCGATGAGATTCCCGATGGCCCCGCCAAGAATAAACGCGAGAGCCGTGATTAGACCGGTCTCGGTTTGCCGCAAGCGCTTCAACATCATAACAATAAACCCGATCGCTACAAGCGAAACAGTAATCAAAAACGGCAAGCGAAATGCTTCATGGCTGCCGGAGAAGATACCGAACGCAGCACCTGTGTTGCGGATGTACGTGAGGCTGAACAATCCATCGATGATCGGGATGGAGTGATGCAGCGGCATAGTGCGATCGACTACATACTTCGTCACTTGATCAGCGATCACGATGAAACCAAGGCAGCCGGCGACGATCCTTGTTTTGCGACTCAAGCCGCGGCTCCAGAATTCAGAACTGCGGCACAACGGGCACAGACGGTCGGATGGCTTGCATCGCTCCCCACCTCAGTGTCGTACTTCCAACAACGCTCGCATTTGAGACCCTCAGCTTTTGAGACTGCGATTTGGCAGTTCAATAGTTCGGTGTGATACCAAGACACACTCGCGCTATCAGATGTCACCGATTCGGAAATGTCGGCCTGTGACACGATCAAAACATCCTGCATCTTGCTCTTATCCGCTTTAATCAGATTTCCCAGAGTAGAATTGGGCCCGCCGTTCTGGCTAACCAAAACGACTTTTGCATCCAGCGAATGACCGATGATGCCTTTAGTTCGGGCCTCTTCCAAAGCCTTGAGCACCTCGGCGCGCTCTTTGAAGATACGATCCCATCTGTCAGCAAGTTCTCGATCCAACATCGCGGGATCCGCTTGCGGCATTTGAGAAAGAAAAATACTGCCGGACAGACGATCTTTTGCCTTCATGTAGGTCCAAATCTCTTCGGCGGTAAACGATAGAATCGGGGCCAGTAAGTGGACCAGCACGTTCAAGATTCTATGCAGCGTCGTCTGCGCCGCTCGCCGCTCACTGCTTTTTGCACCGGCGCAGTAAAGGCGGTCTTTGGCGATATCGAGGTACTGCGCGCTAAGGTCAACGCTGCAGTAGTTATTAAGACCATGGAACACAGTATGAAATTCGTATTTCTCGTAAGCCTCTCGGCTACGACTTAGTAAGCTCTCGGTCCGATGCAGGATCCAGCGGTCGAGTTCGTCAAGATCGGGCGGCAAAACGCGATCGTGCTCGGGATCGAAATCGTAAAGGTTGCTGATCAAAAAACGTGCTGTGTTTCTAAGTCGCCGATAAGCCTCCACCAGGCGGTTAAGAATTTCATCTGAAATGCGCACGTCCTCGCGATAATCTTCAGCTGCCGCCCAGAGCCGCAAGATTTCCGCGCCCGATTTCTTAGTGATTTCCTGTGGGGCAATGACATTGCCCAAGGATTTTGACATCTTGCGTCCTTTACCATCCAAGGTAAAGCCATGCGTGAGCACACTTTCATAGGGTGCGCGTCCCCGAGTGGCTATTGAAGTGAGCAAAGCAGTGTGGAACCACCCGCGATGCTGGTCGCTTCCCTCAAGATAAAGGTGGGCGCGACCGCCGAGCCTCGGGTCAACTTCGACTACTGCTGCATGGCTCACTCCCGAGTCAAACCAGACGTCGAGAATATCTTCCTCTTTAAAGAAATTCCTTTCGCCGCACCTTGGACAGGCAAGATCAGCGGGCACCAGTTCGATGAGCGGCCGTGTAAACCACGCATCAGAGCCTTCTCTCTCAACGATGCCGGCGATGTGTTCGCAGACAACTTGCGTGAGAATAGCTTCATTGCATTGCTTACAATAAACCGCTGGGATTGGAACTCCCCAGGAGCGCTGGCGCGAAATACACCAGTCCGGTCTACTTTCGAGCATACCCCGAATACGATCTTTGCCCCAGGGTGGCACCCAGCGCACCTGTTCGATGGCGAATAGGGCTGAGTCTCTAAGCCCATTCTTCTCCATAGAAATAAACCACTGCTCCGTTGCTCGAAAGATGATGGGTTTTTTGCAACGCCAGCAGTGGGGATAACTATGCGGAAGAGTCTCTTCTTTCAGGAGTGCTCCATGATCACGAAGTTTTTGAATGATCTTGGAATCGACTTTAAACACCGATTCTCCGTGCAGATCGCCGGCTTCAGCTGTAAACCTACCTTCAGCATCCACGGGCGCCATCACCTCGAGGCCATAGCGCATTCCGACTTCATAGTCCTCCTGACCATGTCCAGGTGCGATGTGAACGCAGCCGGTCCCTTGGTCCCGGGTGACAAACTCACCAAGAACAATCTTTGAGTCACGATCCAACCAGGGGTGTTGGCAAACAATGCCTTCGAGTTCGGCGCCCGACCATGCACCCTCGGTGATTTTGTATTCCGAGGGCTCCAAACCGATTGCTTTCATCACCGTTGGAACTAACTCTTCCTCAATGATGAGGGCTCCCCTGGAAGTTCTCACGCGACGGTACGTAAACTTCGGATTGATTGCGATTGCTTGATTAGCCGGCAAGGTCCACGGGGTGGTGGTCCAAATGACGAAGTAAGTGGCCTCTTCGTCACCGATAAATTTTCCCTTGTGATCTTTAACCAGAAACTTTACGTAAATTGAGGGCGAGACATGCTCTTCGTATTCGACCTCAGCCTCAGCGAGAGCGGTGACACAGGAAGCGCACCAGTAAACCGGTTTCTTTCGACGATAGAGCATTCCCGAGGCGACGAACTTTCCTAACTCGCGAATCTCTTGGGCTTCATAGGCGGGCGTCATGGTAAGGTATGGCTGTTGCCAGTCGCCTAGAATTCCTAATCTTTTGAATTCTTCTCGCTGAACGGAGATGTACTTTTCCGCATACTCTCGGCACAAGCGTCGAACCTCCGCCTTAGTCATCGCGAGTTTTTTTGCTCTACCGACATTTTTTTCAACTTGGAGTTCGATGGGTAGACCATGGCAGTCCCAACCCGGCACGTAAGGCGCCAAGTGACCGGTCATAGCTCTATACTTAACAATGATGTCTTTAAGAACTTTGTTGAGGGCATGACCTATGTGAATGTCGCCGTTGGCGTACGGAGGTCCATCGTGGAGGATGAATTTTGGTTTGCCCTCGTTTGCTTCTAACATCCGAAAATAGACGCGATCAGATTGCCATTTTTCGACCAACTTCGGCTCATTCTGCGGCAGGTTGGCCCGCATCGGAAAACTGGTTTTTGGCAAATTGAGGGTATCTTTGTAGTCCATCGCTACTCTTTTAATTCTAAAGGATCGGCGGGTACCAGTGATTATGACTTCTGGTGATTCAGGCCTCTGACCATTTGAAGCGCGAACTTGTCAGCCTTCGTTTCTGCATCTGCCCAAAGCACGTAATGACCCATTTCATGGTAAACAGTATTGATCCAGCGACGCTCGCTATAGTATTTCCGACCGCGTTTCCAACTCTCAGGGTGGACTAGATAGATCTGGCCGTCCTCGTAAGTCTTTCCCGCAGTTTTACCCCAATCAAGATACTCAAACCACTCTATCTTGGGATGCTTGAGGTGGTAAAAGCGACAAACGATTGAAATAGCCTTTTTAAAGTGCAGTGGCTTATATTCGCTGAAAAATGATGAAAGGAATCGGTCTACAGCCCGACGGTCTTTCAAGGGAGGCAATATCATCCGCATGGTACATGTCCTTGGCCACTTAGTGATAGGTTTCTAGCACAAATAATTGCCGATAAAAATAGGGCAGCCTAATCAGCTCAGTTCCCATAAATTCTATAAGCCATTGATATTATTGCATTTTTTATCGGATAACTGGAATATCACGGTGCCTATCAGATCCTCATAAGATCCGTTACGACTATGGCAAAAACTGTCGTAAGTTGCCTAATTTGACCTCATTTGTGCTGACTGCATAGCCCCATGATTCTTCGTGGAACAGGAAAAATCAGCTAGTTGCTAAGCGCTTGGACCTGTTCCGGGTGGTGCTTATACCGTTTGTCGGAACAGCTAGCAAATGGATCATGTTCATGTGGGTTTTTCGGTCGTATTCGGACGAGTTGCGCTGGATGACCTTTTAGCACTTTGACATTATACCGCTAAGGCTGAACTCAACTGCGTGTAGACGTTTTTCGATTCCTCGCTTGCAAAACAATGGTCTTGCATGACTGCCCGGTTTGAATGATAGCTGCTCCAAATGATTGTCTTGAACAAAGTTGACGGTGAAATGAATTTAGGACGAACTGCAATCTGCGCGAGGACAGAGGAGAACCAATGGCGCGCTTAGCACAGCAGCTAGAAACGGTGTGTGCGAACGGACAACTGGAAGTGGCGCATTGTGTTTTTTGATTTTCAGGTTAGATTGACGGCGATTAGTAACTTATCCGTAGGTAGACAACTAGCTTTGATCAAGAGGAGAGTCATGAGTAAAAGCAGCAGGAAAGAACTCGAGGAATTAAGAACGAAAGTAGCTTTAGGCAACCGCATCATGTTTCACCAGGGCTTGGCTGATTATCATGGTCACGTCAGCGCTCGCATTCCCGGAACCCGAAAGTTTTTTATCAAACCAGTTCTGGCGCCGCTCGGTGAAATCTCCAGCAAGGATATCATTCGCGTGGATATCGACGAATATATGGAAGTTTGCGAGGAGAACTACGCGAAACCCGGCAAGCAACGGGCGATCACAAAGCTCAAAAACCCGCCCCGTGAAACGATGATCCACGCGGCGATCTATGCAGCGCGCGCGGATGTTAATTCGGTCGTTCATACTCACCAATCGCTGGCCACGGCATTTTCCGTTGCCGGCATCCCGATCCTGCCGATTTACAATCAAGCCGCGGTTTTCGCCCCCGAAACTCCGATATTCCCCAGTCCGCGGCTGATCTATACGATTCAGGACGGTAAAGAAATTTGTCAGACGTTGGGTGATCGCATGGCGATGTTACTCAAAGGACATGGCGTTATTGTGTGCGGCGACAGCTTAGAATATGCTACAGTTCACGCGATCTACTTGGAGCGTACTGCCTATATGCAGTTTATCGCGAGCTGTGTCGGCAAGCCAGCAATCATGCCGCAGCCGGATATCGATTACATGAAAGAGAACATGAAATACCGTGCTTACGATGGCTTTGCCTATTTCAAGTCGCTATTGCCGAAAAAGGGCAGGCTTTAACAGCTGAGATTTTGTAGCAGACAAAAACAATTGGAGGTTACCGCGATGGCTAAACGTGAACAGAAAGCCACGGAATCAGCAGGTAGTAAACCGATTCAGGACTTACGGCAGTGGATCGAGCGAGTTGAGGAGATGGGCGACTTGGTGCGCGTAAAGGATCCTGTCAGCTGCGACGAGGAGATGAGCGCCATCGGCTACTTGGTGGCAAAACAAAAACCTTCCCCAGCAATCATTTTCGACAACATCAAAGGATACGAGAACAGCCCGTTCAAGGCTCGTTCTCTGTGGAACATCTTAGGACCGAGTCTGCAGCGGATTGCGCTGACGATGGAAGAGCCTCCTGACACGCCGACGGTCGAATTGATCCGGCGGGTAAAGGATAAGCTCAAACACCGGACACAGCCCCGGGAAGTTCAGCAGTCGGAAGCAGGCTTTTACCAGAACACTTTTACGGGGGACAAAGTCGATCTAACTCAGCTGCCCATTCCCAAGCATTGGCCGTTGGATGGGGGTCGCTACGCAGGAACGGCAGATTGCGTCATTACTCGGGATCCCGATACCGGCTACTTAAACGTCGGCACCTATCGAATGATGCTTCAAGGTAAGAAAGAAGCAGGTCTCTATCTTTCTCCTGGAAAAGATGCGCGCCTGCATATCACCCGTTCTTGGCAGATGGGCAAACCGGTTGAAGTCGCTGCCGCATGGGGAATTGATCCGCTATTTATGGTCGTCGGGTCGCAAACCTTCCCCAAGAACGTTTCGGAATACGAATTTCTAGGCGGCATCAAGGGCGAACCGATACCTGTGGTCAAGGGAAAAACAACCGACTTATTGCTGCCGGCGAATGCGGAGTTTGTGATCGAAGGCATCATTAAACCGAATTCGGTGAAAAGCGAAGGCCCGTTCGGTGAATTCCCCGGATATTACGGCAGACCCGAAGCCGGCTGCCCTCTTGTGGAAATTACCGCTATCCATTACCGCAACAATCCGATACTCACCAATGCTTTGATGGCCGATTATCCGTCCAACGAGCAGAGTGGGTTTTTTGCTATCATCCGATCGGCGCGGATCTGGGACGATCTAGACAAACTCGGAGTGCCGGGCATTCAGGGAGTCTATGCCCATCCGGCTGGCGCCGGTGGTTTCGGCATGACGGTAATCAGTCTCGAGCAGCGATATGCCGGCCATGCAGCACAGGCATTGGCGCTGGCTGCTCAAGTACCTGGAGGCGCTTATTACACGAAATGGATTATCGCAGTTGATGAAGATATCGATCCGACGGATATGGATCAAGTGATTTGGGCCATGAGCAGCCGCTGCAATCCAATTGATGACCTAGATATTCTCCGCAATACTTGGAGCACCTGGCTGGATCCAACTCAAAATCCACCGGAGAAACGACCGTACGGATCAAAAGCCTTGATTAATGCTTGCAAGGAGCACCGCTACCTACCGGTCTTTTCAAAACGCACAGCGCTCCGCAAGGAGATGTACGATAAAGTTGCCAGTCAATGGAAGAAACTGGGTCTCCCCGGACAAGTGCCGATTGTAAGAGCGTTTGAAGAAGATAAGAAGGTTGTCTACCACGAGGTGGGCGGCTTTGAGCCCGGGAATCAACCCGGAGAAGAGAAATCAGACAAAAAATAAATCAGTTTAATGCCTACCTAAGTGCACCTATTGCTTGGGACGGCCGCTGGCTTTACGGCCGTCCCAAGCAACTCCGAGATTACCTGCACAATCCATTACCAAGAGCCAGGGGTCATCCGACATTGCAGGCCGGTACTTAGAACAGTACGACGACTTAGAGCAGTGAACTAACTGATTGCCTCTTCACCCCTCTCGCTGGTTCGAATCCGGATTACT
>JAICEJ010000007.1 GCA_025924215.1 Candidatus Binatia bacterium | reverse complement strand
TGCGGGCGGCTGCAGCTGCTGCGTGATTCGCTATGTAGCCGCGGCTTCAGAGTGGCCGTGTTTGATAACACCACAAGTGCCGCCGCTTGGCTAAGCGAAGAGTTGTAGACCACGCGAAGCGGGCCAACGGAATAATTTCTTCAAAAATTTCTCATCCAATGATCATTGCCAGGCGCTGTCAACTCATCGGCTTTCTTTGCGCTGGTCTAGAATTTCCTGCCGGATAATTCTGACGATCAATGCCCACTCGTTATGGTCTTGCCATGAAGATGGCGCGAACTTTCGGATTGACGAGAGGGATAAAATTGAAATAAGAGAAACGGATAATCGTAATCGCCTGGGTATCGCATGAACAACTTTGATGGCGGCTCGATCCCTATCAAAACAGGTGTTAAATCCGGAGGAAGAGTGGATTGGTTATTTCAAACGACTAACTCGTTGTCCTATGTGTTTTTACGTTTTGGCTTGGCGGTGACGTTTTTTTTTCACGGCACCCAGCATGCATTCGGCTGGCACGGGGGCAAAGGCATCAAGGATCAGGTTACTAACTGGCGCAACAAGTATCACATTCCTGTTGCCATTGGCATGTTCGGCACCTTCGTCGAACTATTTACCGTAGTCTCGATGGCGCTTGGTTTCTTAGTCAGGCCCGCAGCCTTCTTTCTGGCGATCTTTATTGCGACGGCCATGTTCAAAAGCCATTGGGGCCACGGTTTTTTTCTGCAGCAAAAAGGCGGTGGAAGCGGAATCGAGTATACCCTTGCGCTGCTGCTCATGGCGCTGGCGCTTCTGTTTGGCGGTGCCGGGGCGTTCTCAATCGACCGGATGATCAGCCGCTAGAATCCCTCCGGCCCTACTAAGAGCTGTCGATGCTAGTGCAACTCTTTCGTAAAATTTATTAAGTAGTTGAATCGATAATTAATTAGCTGATCATTGAAAGGAGAGTTACGGATGGAAATAGGCGGACGAAAGAGCGATCTCTCACGACGTGATTTGGTGACGACCACGGCAACGGCAGATGACACCGATGAGAGCTTCGGACCCGGCACATTGGGCGCCAGCTATGGGAAATTGCCGCAGACCTGGGATTTTGAAGCCGACGTGATCGTGATCGGTTCGGGAGCGGCCGGTCTTCCTGCCGCTATCCGAGCGGTCGAAGAGGGCGCTTCAGTGATCGTGGTCGAAGCAAATTACGACGTCGGCGGGCACGCCATCTTGAGCGGCGGCAATATTCCGCTCGGCGGCGGGACTAGCGCCCAGAGAAAATTCGGTATCGAGGATTCTCCTGACGTGGTCTTTAGCGATCTGACCGACTGGTCGATAGTGCAGCCGAATGGTTGGCCGGATTACCGCTACAACGATCGTGAGGTGATGCGCGCCTTTGCTGATCACTGCGCGCCGACTTATGAGTTTCTAGTCGCCAATGGCGTGGAGTTCAAGGACATCCCGCCGGACAACCAAGGGGCGCATACCACCGGCAACTCGGCGCCGCGGGAAAATCATACGTTCTGGAAGAAGGGCGCAGGGCCGGAAAGCCCAAACGCCCGCCCGGGAACCGGTCTTATCCGGCCGCTCGAGGCAAGCGCGCGCAAGAAGGGCGTAAAGTTCCTGTTAAACTATAAGATGACAAGCTTGATCCGTGAGACGCAAGGCGCGCGGCGGGTGGTCGGGATGTCAGCCTACTACCGGCCCCGGATTATGCCGAGTGAGTCGAAACCGCTGAAAAGCTTCCGCACCGATGGCAATATCGACAGCACCAAGCCCAACGTGAACATTCGCGCCAAGAAGGGGATCGTCGTCGCCACCGGCGGGATGACCAGTAATCTGCATTTCCGCCGCATGTTCGACCCGCGTCTGACCGATGTGTTGCAGGTTGCCGGAGAGCCTTACTCCTACCAGGACGCCAGCGGCGAACTGGCTGGCATGGCCATTGGCGCATCACTCTGGGGCTTTGCCAATCAGATTTTGGAAAACGGCGACAACATCCGGACCCAACGCGCCATCGGCACAAAATTCAACTATATGACGTGGGAGCTTGAGAGCCCGATCTTCCCGGTGGTTAAAGCCCAGGGATTGAGCGTCAAGAATTGGCACGATCTCATTTTAGTTAATCAGGTCGGCAAGAGATTCTATGATGAAACCAAGGGTGACTACCCGCACGGCAATGTGTGCAATGATATTTGTCCTTACACGCCCAACGATTATCGCAACAATGAGAACATAGAGTTTCATCCGACGAAGTATAACTTTTTCAACGCCGCGGTGGCGATGAACGAATATTCCCAGCCGCCGGATTATTCCCCCGGTCCGGTGTGGGCGATCTTTGACGCCGACGCGGTCAATCGTAACGGTTGGAATGTGGCGCCGCCGTACGTGGATCCCGACGGGTATTTTTTCAGTGCGAAAACGCTTGGGGACTTGGCGGTAGCGATAAAGAACGAGTATCAGGCCAAGCCGATGAATGGCGCAACCTTGGAAGCGACGGTGGCTCGGTACAACTCGTTTGTCGATGCCGGAGAAGATAAAGATTTCGGCAAGCCGACGCCCAAATTCAAGATTCAGACGCCGCCGTTTTACGCCGCCTGGGGAACTCCGCTGGTTCACGACACCCGCACCGGTCTACGCATCAATGCGAAATGCCAGGTGATCGACCTCAACGGACAGCTGATCCCGGGACTTTATTGCGCCGGCGAGTCGGCAGGCGGCTTTAATCAGCACGGCATGGGGCGCTGCACGACTCAGGGTTTCATCGCAGGTAGGAATGCAGCGGCGGAGAAGGCATAGAGGCAGCTCTCTGCCGGGAACACACGGGTGCGCTGTTTCCTAGCAGTTTAGCTGCTGTGTGAAGTCAAGGCGGACTGTTCCGCGCGTTGTTCTAAGAGTCTGAGACTTCGATTCAAAAAATAAGGAGGCGCGACTGGGTCGGGCCTCCTTATACCTCGCAACAAACACCGACGGCTGCAGCTTGCCTAAGCAGCTCGACGAAACGTGCTTAACTGCCGGGCGATGAAATCCTTGACCATCTCCGCCGCTCGATCGGTCTGCGGTCCAGGTTCGGCGACCCACCTGTGTTCGCAGCCTGCGAAAATTTCCAGTTCACAGTCACCCCCGGCGGCGCGGTAGGATGCGGCGAACTTTTCCTGAGCCGATGGCAGCACATTGTCGTCCAATTCACCCTGCATAATCAGCAGCGGCCGCAAGGTTACCGCCTCGCCGCGATCAAGAATTTCCTGTGGATTGCCTTCGTGGATGGTTTCCCATGGATTGAAATAATTTTTAGTGTATTGCACCATCTCCTCGCGACCCATTTTCTCGGCGTGCTTAAATCGAGTAAAAGGATCACTTACCGGCGATCGCGTCGCTAAGTAGGCCAACGTGGCGTCGATATCTGCGGCTTCCGCCAATAAATGCGCGCTGTAGCGCGGATCATGCGGGCGCATGGCGCAAAGTTCCATTACATGGCCACCGCTGGAGCTGCCGAGCGCGCCGACCGTCTTCGGATCGCCGTTCCACTTGGCTGCGTTCGCTTTCAGCCAGCGCACCCCATAGTTGGCGTCTTGCACGGAAGCCGGATATGGCGCTTCCGGCGCAACAGTCAGGTCGATGGCGACGACGAGAAGGCCGCTGGCCGCGAGTTTCTCGTCCATTGGAGCATTGGCTGTGCGGTCCTGGTTGTTCCACGCGCCGCCATGCACATCTAACAATGCCGGAAACGGCCCATCGCCTTGCGGCTGATAGATTCTTGCCATTAAGGTTCGCGCCGGAGCGCGACGAAATTCCACTTCCGAAATCTTTACTGCAAAATTATCCGCGGGATTGTAGGCAATGCTCATGCTATCACCCTCCTGTGATGTTCAACGGGCAAAAATTCAAACGTGAATCGTTAAGGTACCAGGCCTCCACTGCTTCACACTTCCCGGATGATACGCCGGTTAGGTTCAAAGCACCGCGAAATTATCAATTGAGTATGGTTCCGGCGGCTCTTAGGCCGCCAATGTGCCTGCAAGCAACCATTCCGAGACAGAAACTCAAAACTAGTCGTTTGCTGCTTCAGCGTTACCTCGAATCCATTCTTTGATGCCGGTTTCTTCTTCGTCCTTGTGCGCATGGTGTGTTTTGGCGTGGAGCCATCCGAGCTCGACGACTTCATCGATCGATCCCGAGATGGTCACGGTGCAGCCCTGATCGCTGGGAAATTTTCTGCAATCGACTTTGTATCGATCGGCCATTGGAACAATCTCCTTTCGCCACAGGATTGCTTTGTCTGCTTCTGCCATATTACCGGTTGTAGGGAATTGCAACCGGAATTTCGATGTGAGACGGAGACAAGTTGCCTGATCGGCCCGCGCCAGGAAAATGGTCACTACTGTTCGGGAGCGGGAATATATGATTTGATCTGATCATGGCGAGATCTAAACTTGGAGGAATGGTAATGAGGATAAAATCTCTATTGGCTGGATTGTTGGCGCTTTGTATCGTTCTCATCTTCAGTGCATCTGCGCCGGCGCAATCTTCGAAGCTGTCGCAGTTAAAATTGGCTGTTTCTACTGCGACTCCGCATAACACTCCGCTTTGGGTCGCAAGGGACAAGAAAATATTCGAAAAGTACGGGCTCGATGTCCAAATGTTATTTGTCATGGGCGGCTCGCTCGTTAGCCAGATGTTGGCGGCCGGTGAAATCCAGGTGGCGGCAAATGCGCCCGCCGCTCTGGTGAGTCTAATTGCCGGGGGCGCCGACATCGCCATGTTTCTGGGCATCAGCAACACGTCACCTTTTACTTTGATCACCCAGCCTGCGATCAAGACTGCGGCAGATCTCAAGGGGAAGCGCCTCGGCACGGCACGATTCGGCGGCTCCTCCCATATTTCAGCTTTGATCGCTTTGGACCACCTGGACCTGGATCCAAAGCGGGACAGGATCATACTGATGCAAACCGGCCTGGACCCAGAACGGATGGCGGCGCTGGAGCAAAGGGGGCTCGATGCCGCGATGCTGCAGCGGCTTGCTACTAAAACGATGATCAGCAAGGGCTATACCCAACTGTTGAATCTCAATCAGGCGAAGATTCCGTACCAGAACACGGTGCTGGCCTCACGCAGAGATCAGATGACGGCAAATCCGAAACTCTATGACAGCTTCATTCGCGCCGTAATCGAAGGCTACGCTTATGTGTTTAACAAAGAAAACAAGCAATCGGTTAAGGAAGTTCTGGCGAAAAATCTTAGATTGCCCAATCCGGACGCGGCTGAAGATTTCTACACAGAGGCCCTTGAGGAACTCGATCGCAAACCTTATCCGACGGTCGAAGGAACCCAAACTGTGATCAAATACGTTGCGGAGCAAAATCCGAAAGTGGCCTCGGTCAAAGCTGAGCGGATCGTCGATTCCAGCTGGCTAAAAAAACTCGACGACGAAGGATTCTTCAATACGGCGTATAAGAGCAAATAGGCTCAGCAGCATGAACATCGCAGATGAGGGAAGTGCCCGCCGAGACGCGTTTATCGGCCGCTCCCGGGATTAGCCGCGGAGTTACTGTCAGGTATGCCGCGCGTCACGAAGTCAGCCATTGCGCGTCCGATACAGTCGTAAAGCTTCACGGCGAGCTGACGGCGCTTCGTATCCTCTTTGACCCTCAGATCGAGCAAACCGCTCTCGGCCCAATAGCGCATAATGCCACGGCGGCGGAACAGCGGGGTCTCAGTGGCGTCCGCCACTTGGCGAAGCGCAATGAGGTAGGGTTCGAAGTGAATCATCGCCTCGGTCTCACGTGAGAATTGCATATTCATCAGCACTATCTCGGCTCCGGCGGCGCGCAGTTCGTCGATTCCGGTCCGCACCGTCTCGCGGAATGCGTCGACGTCGGAGCCACGAACTGCCTCCATCGTGCCGGTCTCCCAGATCACAAGGTTGGGTTTCACGGGTAGAATATCGCGGTCCAGGCGCTCTAGCACCTGCTTTGCCGTTTGTCGCGCGGCGGCGCGGTTGACAACCTTGATGCGCGCAGATGGAAACCGATCGGTAAGCACCGAACCAAGGCGCGTGGGCCAGGCGAGAGCGGTCGCCCCGGCGGCAAGTCCGAGAGTTGAGGACCCGCCAAGCGCGACAATAACCACTTCCCGACCGGTGGCGAGCGCTTTGGCCGTCTTTGTCAGCGGCGGCTCAAATTCGTAGAAACGCTCGGGCATAGGGCACTCGTGCGCCTGGTCGGAGGAACCGACCGGTGCAGGTACAAACCCGACGCCAGCCGCGGTAATCAAGATAAAAACTTGTCGGACAAAGGCACCAGCTGTCATCGTGTCGCTCCTCTTCCCGCCATCGGTGCACCAACGGGACCGCCTGATGTGCGCTGTGCGGCATCGAACCACTCCATGAACATACCAACGCCGATCATGATCGCGATGCCGGCCGCGGATACCGCAAACTGCATGAGAATACCGCCGAAGAATTCGTTGAGCACGAGTTGCCCAAGCACTGAGAGCAGGATGCCAAGGCAGAAGATGTGCAGGGAGTTGCGCCCGCTGATAACCAAGGGCCGCGCGGCGCGACTAGCCAAAAACCACGCCTGCGGATGGATCATGCGTGAGACGAGAAGCGCGAGGGCGAGTACATTGGCGAAACGGAGGGGTCCCAGATCTCCCTTGCTCAAGAACGGCCACAAAAGCTCGCCGCTGGCGGAAACCGGAATCGGATCGTAAAATTCGTGTAGCGTCCAGCTAAACCGGGTTAGAAATCCGGCCAGCGAGAGGCCCGCCGCGAGGTAGAACAACCAGCGACGGTTGAGCCAGGAAAGTCCACCGTGGCTGGCGCGCCAGCCGAACCACGCCCCCAAGAAAAACAGCGCCTGCCATGCGAACGGGTTAAAAAACCAATATTGGTCCGGCCCGGGATAGGCCGGTAGCGCGATCCGTTTATCGATCTGGACCGCGAGCCAAATCGCCATGGAGGCGAAAAGCACTACGCCGGGCCAAGATCGATACCCGGCCACCACGAGCGGGAGGATCGCCAACAGCACGATGTAGAGTGGCAGGATGTCCATGAACGCCGGCTGGAACTGTAGCGTTAGCGCCTTCACCACGGCTAAGCCCGGTTCGTTGAGGAAATTGGCGGCGCCAAATTCCTCGGCGTAAAGCGAGGTGTTGAGGGCGCCGGCGGTGTACGCCATTGTCGCCATGAATATCATGAACAGAAAAATGTGAGCGACGTAGAGCTGCCATACTCGGTGGTAGATGCGGACCGCGGCGATTAAAAAACCCTGGCGTTCCATGGCGCGACCGTACACCATGCCTGCGGTGTAGCCGGAAATCAAGATGAACACTTCGGCCGCATCGGCGAACATTAGCGATTGGAGCGTAAACTTCGCCAGGATATTATTCGGGATATGATCGATGAATATGCAAAAAAGGGCGAGGCCGCGAAAAAAATCCAGCCGCAGGTCGCGTACCATGGCCCGACTATTCACAATGCTCATAAGCTCTCTACGGTCACTCTCTTCGTTGGCCCCTGACACGGCTGCCGGTTTGCCTTGATGTGAGACGAGAGTCTGGTCCTGTCGAAGGCCGTCTACCCACTCTCTAAAATTCTTCTGTAAATCACGGGCGGTGACAGTTTTCATAAAATATCTTCTGTGCTCTTTCAAACAACGAAAGCAACGAGAGATCGACGCCTACTGAGACGGTAACGCGGTCCCCCCTTCAAGCCACACACTTGCGTCTGATGGGAGCTTCGGGAGCCATGCGTGCCGAGCAAATACTCGACTCGGCGGTCTGGTTTCCGATCTACTATGGCGTTGAGCCGGCGTCATCAGCGCTAATCAGCGATCGATCGAGTTCGAGCCGATTTTTACGATTCCGTTTCATCGAGTCCGTGCACGATCATATACCTCACCAGTGATCCTCGGCGAGCACAATCGGCTATATCATACCCAGCGTTAGGCTACTACTTACTATTGTCATATCCAGAAGAGAACTGTCGATGTACACACTGTGAGGCAACCGCGTGACGCTCGTTAACGATGGCCAATCAGTGCGAGTGATTTTGTGGAGGCGATAATCTCGAGCTGCAAATACGGGTGCTTACTTGCAAAATTGGCTGCCTCAGAATTGAACGTCAAACAGAGAAAAGGTTTGCCTTGCGCAAATAGCCGCTCCAGTTCGTTCTCTCCAATAGATTGGACCTGATCAGCGAGATAAAAGCGCAACGCCGGTTCCGATAGTCCAAACGAATAAAGCTGTGAAATACGGCCTTCCGCGAAGACTGGCGCGGTTGTTAAGGAACGAACCTCGGGACTGAAATGGACAAGGTCCGCGGTTTCTACAAACCGACCGCGGCCAAACATAATGCCGGGCAGTGCGAGGAGAGTAGTGACTGCGATCAGGGCAACGACCGCCCGGGTGTTCTGGATGAATCTAGTGAGACCGAGCGCCGCTGCAAGCGCTGCAGCTGGATAAACCGGCGTAAGGTATCCGCCGATTTTAGTCCCTTGCACGTTCACGATCGCGAAGGCAGCCAACGCCAGTATGCTGACCGCGGCGAGCAAGCGATCGCGCCTGAGGATTGCGAGACTTACCGCAAGCCCTAGTCCAGCCGCATGGAAAGGAGCAAGGAACCCGCCCTTTTGAAAATAGGTATCCAGATAATAAAGCGAACTCCCTTCGTGACCCTCGAGTGGCGAAGCAAAACGAGCCAAGATATGGAAGCCCAAATATTGGTCAACGAACGAATCACCGTAGGTCAACCCCAGCCATGCGTGCCAGGGTAGCGCAATCGCAATGGTCACGATGGCCGCTAGCCAAGTCTCCCTCGAACGTAGAAAACGGAGACCATCCTGGGCAATGGCAATCGCTAGTAATCCAGGGAGGAACAGAAAGGTGGCGGCGGATTTTGTGAGAATGGCAAGGCCGAAGGCTGCGCCGGCTGCCATGATCAGAGAGGAACGTCCCTTGGCGTACAATAGCAGAACAACCGAAAGCATTCCCAAACCTGCAAGAGGAACGTCGGTCATCGCCAGCCGGCTATAAGCGACGAACTGAGGGGTACCAAGCAGTAAGAGTGCCGCCAGCAGACCGGCGGGTCGTCCGCCTAGGTTGCGACCTGCCAAGTACTGAAGCACGACGGCAGTTATTCCGAAGAACGCGCTTGGCAGGCGCAGGGCGAACTCTGTTAGGCCAAAGAGCGAAGAGCTGGCGGCCATGAGCCAGAATGCAAACGGTGGTTTCTCAAACCAGGGACGGCCGCCATAGTGTAAGGTTAGACTTAGATCAGCGAGTAGTTCGCGAGTCACGACGCCGTAGATCGCTTCATCCCAATTGGCAAGGCTTTGTGCCCCGAGTCCGGGGAGTATGACGATGCCGGCAATGCCGGCAAGGGCGATCGCTAGGGCAAAGTCGCTACGGTCGAAGGCACTTGAGTCAACCTGAGAGTCGCTGGCCTCGGATTTCATAGGTGCGGTCTCAAATGAACCCTTGGCTCATCATCTGCTTCAACCGGGTTGAAATGGGGCCGTCAGTTTTGAAGGAGGTACAGAGACGACTGGCCAGTTGGCTGGTTCGGTGTTCCCCAGGTCGAAGATAACGTAGTCCTCCGCATCCCGCGCGCGCGCGTAATGCGAATCAAGGTAACTCCAGAAGTTGTCGTAACGTTCCGACCACCACCAGGGTTGGTGTCGCGTCAGTACCAGGTAGGCTGCGCCTCTCTGCTTCAATCGTTCGAGCTCGGCTATGGCTTGCTCGCTATCGATGGGCGCCGCGCCGAAGTTTTCAAGGAAATGCCAGCCCTTTCGCTTGCTATAGTAAATGCAAGTTGGATCGCCGCCATCGCCAGCGGCAATGAGAATTTCCAGCGGAGCCATTCGATTGAGCTCGTTTCCCGCGCGCCACGGTGCCACAGCTACGGGTTCATAAAGCGGCTTTAAGTAAACGAAAGAAAAATACGACATTGAAGAGAAAAAGATCAATCCTAGGAAGAGGGTTTTCCACCGCGCCGGTCGCGCAATTCTGGACAGCGCAAAGTCGCAGGCGTATCCAGCCAAGGCGGCTGCGACAGGCACAAACGGTAAAAGATACCAAGGATGTCTGTGTCCTTGGCCCGCGACAATAATGAACAGCAGAATAGCCACGAGCCACCAATGGAACAGACGACCGAACTTCGCTTGCGCCGGTAGGCAAATGCCTAGGAGCATTGCAGCCGATGTGACCGGTGTCGCCACGGATGTAAGTGCTTGCTGAACGATATTAACGTACCAGTCAAGGCTCACAGTCTCCAACGCCCCGCTGCCGAACATGTGATGCGGAAAGTGTGAGAGGCTGACCCAATAAGCATGAGAATACCAGATCAAGGGGAAGAGGAGTGAGCAAACGGCAAACGCCCACAGTCTTTGTCGGCGCAACAGCATTGCTCCGTACTTTGCCCAAGCCACATAAAGCATCGGCAGGCCAATGATGATTGCCGGAAGCTTGACAAGAATCGCCAGTGTCGTCGCTGCGCATGCGACGAAGAACCGAAAAAACGATTTCTCTTCCTCGAGCCAGTGTGTAAACAGATAAAGCGCGGCGATAGAAAAAGCCAGGTATGCCATGTCGGGCATGAACGAGCGGCCGGCAAAAACGCTGAGCGGAGCGAGCGTGTAGATTCCCGCGGCGAACCATGCGCTCCGTTGATTGAAAACCTTCCTCACAAGCAAATGAAAGAACGGAACCGATAAAACGAAAAAAAACACGGAAACAGATCTGCCGATCCAATCCTGGACCCCGTATACCAGGTAGAGTAAGGACGCGAAGAAGGGCACGAGCGGAAATTCTGTGCCGACGTAGCCAGGCCAGTTTCCCGCCCAGTTGATCTGCGGATAAAAGATATTAAAGCCGTGCAAGTAAAAGTTTTCGGCGATCAAGGCAACATCTGCTTGTCGCCAGGAATAAGCGTCTATGAACGGCTGGGATACTTGGATGAGCCGACATGATACGCCTAAAGAGATCACTGCAAGGAGAAGAGCGAGCTCCAACCTCTTATAATGAGGTTCTTGTGATTTCACCGTAGTGAGCGCATCGGCATGCGCGGCCTCCTTTGTGTTATCATTCGGTCGTCGAGTGCAGTGAGACACCCGGCATACCCAGTGAACATAGCTGATGCTTTATTGCGGGTCGCCATAGCTAGCCCGTGGGAGTTCGGCAGAGCGTCATCCGTAAGGTGATTGCTCGAAGTTAGGAGGACACATAACAAGAAGCGTATCCATCAGTCTTCCTCTTGGTCAATCGCCTGCCAGTCGTACAGGACGCCATTGCGAGGGATCTTGCATCGCCAGAAGGGGAGGAACTCCGCTCCATGACATCCAGCGGGAGCGATGCCACGCCGTGGCAGCAACCTCCATTCGTAGATGTCCCACCGAAGCCGGCTGCGTCACTCCCAGCGCCTGCCAGGGCAGCGAGACCTCAATCGTGATACGCGGCTGATCGCTTCCGAAGTAGGTCGTTACTGCTCCAGGTACAGAGTGACATGAGACCCGGTCCGCGCTGCATAGCCAGGGCTGCATCATCGGCGTGCCGCTTTCGGGAAACACTCGAGGTGGGACGACATAGAGCGTAAAGTGACGCACTTCGCCGCCTGCATTCACGCCCCAGTCGACGCGAAAGGCTTCCTGCAGGGGGAATTCGCCGTCATACGCGAGCAGATCGGGATCGTAATAATCCATTGCGATTATAGCCAGGTGTAAGCCATTGGCACTCCACGCTAAGTAGAAATCCCCAAAAGGTATTTCGGGCTCGGGTGCAATCAGCGGGGCGATCAAGGCTCGCTGTTTCGGCCATTCTTCGAGGGAGCGATCCCGCGCATCGATCCCCGCGTGAGGAATCTGCCACGGATCCTGTCGATTTCCTTGGACAGTGTCAGGTAGCTGGTGATGGAGGTCCCCAAGACGAGGATTGATCCGACTGAATGCCTCGACAAGCCGCTCATAAGGCCGGTCGTTGATATCGACGAGCCCAAAGTTATGATCCTCGCCGTCCTCACGCCCTCCGTACGGATGGTCATAATACTGAAACCAGTGGAGACCGACGATCTGTGGCTCGCGGGCGAATCGCTGGGCGGCTGCGATGGCACCGCGAGTACGCTCAGCCTGGGTTGGCACGGTCATCAAGTGGGTATTGTTAAGGTTGCCGGAGCGATTTTCGTCTGCGGCAAAAAACCACTCAGAAATCAGAATCGGCTTGCCCGGGGCGAGTTGTCGCAGACCATCAAAAAAGTACCGGGCGAGCCATCCGTCAGGGCTATCAACGTTATAGTTGGTGGATAAGACGTCGACATGCCGCACCATTGTCCGCACCGCGACCGGATCGTAATAGATGGGTAGTCGATCACCGAGTATCAGGGCGTCAGGATCGGCCGCACGAATGGCGTCATGAGCTAGCCGATAGTAGAGGCCCGTGATGATCCCCGTCCATTGGCGAACAAAGTTGATTCCCGCACCACCAGGTCGCAACTGCGTGGCATGCGTGTGGTGAAGCAAATGCTCAAACGAGGCCGTGCCTTGAGGCGGCACGAAGTCCCGCGTGAAGCGCTCCCAGTTGCTGCCGTAATGCTCACGCAGTCGAGCGATAAGATGCTGCTTGGTGTGATTGGTGGCGGGCTGCTTCAGATAAAATAGAAATAGAGCACCATTCCACCAGCCGACTTCATTATCGATGAAATAGCCGATGCGGTACGGGTTGCCTTTGTAGGGGGCGACCAGGCGGCGTGCCCACGCATGCATGCGCTCGGCGGTGGCGGGATCAAACGGATCAAACCAATGAAACTGGGCGGTTCGGCCCAATTCGAGATTGGGAGTTATCGGCAGCCCTAAGACCGTGGGATGCAACGACCATCCACCGGCAGTGTTGAAGCCCCACGCTAACACTCGGCGCCGTGCCGCTTGGACCCAGCCGTCCAAGTCGGGATAGAAGGCTCCCCAATGGTAAGCGATACGCCCGTTGGAAAATCGCTGCGGCTCGCCGCCGTCCATGACATTGACTCCAACCGAAAAAAAGCGCTCGCCACATGGTGTAAGTAGCCAATGCACTCCGCCATCAACAGTCGTCTCCCAGCGCGAATGAGGCGCTTCGCGTAGGTCGGTACACGCGAGCCGTGAACGGCTGGAAAGGACCGTCCGAGAGTCTGTGCAGGCCACGGTCAGACCGCTGAAAAGGATGATGCAGATGCTCGGCACCAGCCACTTGCTAACGATCACTTTGCGGGCTTTTTCTCTTCCGTCTTGCAAAAGAGCGTCATGAGTACCTCGAACTCAACGCCCCGTTTTGTAGCCTTATAGACCGTCTCGGTCTCGATGGTGTAGCCCACATTGACAAACAGATCGCGGTAGGTGCGGATGAGCCAGGGACGGAGAAGCCAATCCTCACCTTCGTACATACTATTGGCGAGCATCAGCCGTCCGCCGCTGCGTGTCGCCTCAAAAATCTGCACCGCGAGCCAAGCCACATCGAACAATGGATAAAGCCAGCCCAGATAACATATCGTGTCGCTAAAAACGACGAGATCCCATGGCCCGTCGGGCTGTGGCTTGTAATCCATGATATTCGCTACGCGGAAATCCACGTCTGGCTGGGCTGCACTAAGTGAACGCGCCCGGTCAATGGCCGTCTGAGAAATGTCGAGAGCAACAATGTGGTCGGCATGAGCGGCGAGCAGGCGTGTGAGATAACCGGCGCCGCATCCGATTTCGAGTACGCGACGGTAACGCTTGTCCTCAAGCATCTTGAGCAGCTGTACACATCGATCGCGCTCATAAGCCGATTTTTCGATGTCCCAGAAGTCACCGCGGTCCCACAGGCTGTCCATGAAACTGCGCATTTTTTGGTCGACGAGTTCGCGCTCGATCATCGGATTCTCTCCTCTTCCTCACAGTTTTTGAAAAACTTGGTGACCCCAAAGCCACTCATCACGCCAGACCTCGACCAGGCCGAGTCCGCGCATACGTTCAAACGTGGGTCCAAAATCGTGCACAATGTGCTGAGGCCGATCCTCGTCCTCTTCTGCCGAGATCCGCCCGTAGAGGAATCCGCCGGGCTTTAGCGCGTTCCAGAGCTTCTCGACCGATTCTACTGGGTCGATGAGATGTTCGAAGACATCCATCGCGGTGATTATATCGAAGCCCTCACTTGGAAGCTCACACTCCTTTAGATCAATGTATTGGGCCGGTAACTTCCTGATACCTAATCGCCAGGCGCTGAAGCGCAATAAAGAGGAGCTGATGTCTGCCAGGGTAGTTTGTAGCCCATGGCTCGCGAAGAGGAGCCCACCGGCTCCCACCCCGGCGCCAAAGTCGAGGTAACTTTTGCAGCCGTGCTGCTGGGCAAAGCGCAACGCTAGGACATAGGCGAGCGGCGAAAGATCGTCGCCCAATGTATGCCACCACATGAGCTCGTGCAGCATAGCCGGAGTGTCATCGTAGAACCGCTCGATGGACCGCAGATCCTCCGATTGAACCTTGTCTTCCCACTCACGCTTCAGGCTGGCGACTGCTTGCTCGCAGCGGCGCCGCACCTCAGCAGCGTCGGGGCATTGCGTGTAGTTGCCGAGCTCAGACAAGAGACTCTCACGTAAATTGTCGTGTCCAGGCAACATAAGGCCACGCTCCCAGGCTTGCCGGTATTCGGCGAGCGCGCGGTCGTATTCGCGAGTGTAGTCTTCGGCGGAATGCTCGTGGCGCTCCACTGTCTGCCAAAAGTCCTTCAAGTGCTCGGGCAATAACTTCTCCATCACCGCTCCTATTTCCTGTTCGCGCGGACGTTCAGGCTAGTGCTCCCCGAATGCAATCTAGGTGCGCTCATCCGGAGACCGACCGCTCGTTATCATGCGCAAGGTTTGCGAACGAACGCAGCCCGATCCCGGCGGCCGTTAGCGCGGCTCGCGCCCGGGGATCACACAAAATTTTCAGTTCCTCGAGGCGCTCCTGAGAATACAACGTCTCCAGATCGCACTCGGCCGCTGGATGGCATGCCAGCTCTGTACAACCCGCCGGCAACGTTTCGAAAATACGAATCAGGCCGTCGACGCTGATCACGTCACGCAAGGTCGTACCATCGTCTGCTTGCCCATAGAAGCTGCCGCAATAACTAACTTCCGGAGAGCAATTTCGGAGCGGAACTCCGAGGCGCGCTGCGATTTCCACGAGAATAACGCGGGCGGGCTCGCGCAGATGAACGTGCTGGTGCGAGTCGAGATGAGTCGGGGCATGTCCCACTAGGCGATCGAACATCCCGAGTTGCCGGGAGATTTCTTCTCGCACCGTACTCTCATTATGCACTGGAAGGACGCTGTAGAGGGACAGCCATTCTCCGGAACGCAAAATCTGCTCGCCGAGATCGATATGCAACCCAACGCTTAGGCTCGGATGTCGTCGCGCATCAGCGGCCGCTTCAGCGGCAGCCGGCCAGCGCACCATGAGGCTCGCGCTGGTGACGATGCCGTCGCGATGCGCGGTGATGATGCCGCGGTTGATCCCGCGACTCTGGCCAAAATCATCGGCGTTGACAATCAAGTATTTGGCGCGACTGGTTGCCTCGGAATGTACGCGATTTTCAGATCCTGCCATTGCCTCGCCTTGGCCTACAAGCCTGCTTCAATCGTCACCTGCCGGAGGAGCTTTTCAGCATCGAAATACTCCGCGGCAATTTCTTTGGCGGCCTGGGAATGTCTCGGGTAATCACTGTTGATGGCCTCAATGGCAGGAGGAATATCCTCGAGTTTCTGAAATCCGTATAAACCGAGTCCCGTGGGAATGGACTTGCTAAAACCCGTTTCCTGAGTGATCACTGGCTTGCCGGCGGCGAGATAGCAGGCGCTCCGCTCGCTGAACCAACCACTACGCAAGCGCACGTTCATATCCTTGGCCACCGTGAGCTCGCCCCGCGACCCCCAGATATACCCGCGGTAACTCTCCAGGGTCTCGGAGATCCGATACGCATCTTCGATACGCCACCCGTAGCCTTTGAGCATCTGTACGGTAGCGGGATCATCTATGGCCAAGGCCAGGGAAAATTCCTGAGTCGTGCGCCTGGGTAACTCGAGGAGTTTTAAAAACTCGCGATGCTTGCTCCAGGAGTAACGTTCGCCGTCATATTCCAGGTCTTTGACAGACTGATCCCAATGGCCAATAGTCGTAAAGTAGCGTGCCGCCGGATTACAGGGCGACTCCCAACAATCGAGGAGGACGGGGGAACGGGTAGGTTTATACTCAAAGGATTGCAGCGGGACACCGCAGTCCGATGCTCCGTAGTTCGCTCCCCACGTGAACAGCGCCGTGTGGGCTGCCACGAGATTGATATATCTTTGTTCACCGTTCGCGATGCGGATTTGATGCACTACCGGATCGGTTTCAAGATAGATCCGGATCGGACATCTCATGTGCTCGTCGCGCAGTATCGTTCCGCCGAAGAGATTGATGATTGCGTCTGCACGGGAGTATAAATCTTTCACCTGAAGCTCTGAGAGCCCGTAGCACCGGTTGTCACTGTGCGCGGCGACATAGGCCCATTTATTTTCAAAGCCAAAGCGGTTTAGCAGATTGCTGATATAGGTTACCGGAAACGTGCAGTCATCGGTGGTGGCATTAAAAGGCCATACGGCAGTCGCTTCCACGTAGTAGACATCGTAGCCGAGGCGACGAAGTGCGATAAGATGCTGCAGGGTATTCCAAGCCACACCGGTTCCGGCCACGGGTAGACAGCCCATGATTCCTAAAACCACAACGACCTTTGGCTTGACGACGTGCACGCGGTCTCTTTTCCCCTCAACTCTTTCGAAAGATCGATCAACGTGAGGCAGCATTGCGGCGCGGTCCGCACGTTCAGGCAGCGCGGTCGCACCTTTCCGATGTGACAGCGGCGGGATGTCGCTACCCGGGGTGCGCTTTCTCACAGGGCGATCAGCCGCGACCATTCATCGCCTCCTCCACTAAACCTGTGAGCACCGTCGTCGCATCGAAATACTCCGAAGCGATCTCACGGGCAGCCTTCGCATGCCGCTCATAGTCTGCTTCGATCTCTTTGATCGACGCTATCGCCTCCTCCACGGTACTGAAGGCCAGGAGGCCCGCGCCTGTAGGGAGGACCGCGCTGAACCCAGTGTCCTGAACGGCGACGGGGCGCCCCGCCGCTAAATAGCATGCCGATCGACAACTGAACCACCCGGGCCGCCCGACGACATAGCCATTCTTCGCGACGCTCCACTCGGCCTTGGACGATTCGATGTAATCGCGATAACTTTCGAGATCAGGACAGACCTCGGCCGGATCGACAACGCGCCATCCCTTGCGGGCTAGCAACTGACGTGGTGTGCGGCGAGTTTTCCCGGCATTGACAGCGATCTCCAGAGCTGTGGGGGCGATAAGGCGCGGCAACTCCTGAAAGCGTGCGAACTCGAGATCTTTTTGCCCATAACTTCGATCACCGTAAACGACAGGCTTGTAGCTAGTCCAGTTCATCACGGTAGTGAAAACCTCGCGAAACGGTCTCTCAGGATGCCACTCTGAGAGCACAATCGGCTGCCGCGTCGGACGCCAGTGGTGCCCAGTCTCAGGCACCTCGGGCGAGAGGCATTCACCGAAGCTGAACTGAACATCATGCGCATCGATCCATTTGCGAAAATCGAGTTGGCCACGCGCCAACTTTACCTGTGTAAAGACAGGATCCGAGTCGATATAGGCCAAGCGGCTTACCTGTCGATACTCCTCAGGTCGCTCTAGAGTTCCGGAAATGTTGATGAGCAAGTCAGCCGAGCGAATGACCTCTCGTCGTTTCGCATCGGCAAGCCCAAACCACTGCGATTGCCACGGAAAGCGATAGGCCCACTGCTCAGCTAGTCCATAGCGCGACATGACGGCAGCGAGATATTGAACATTGAAGTCACAGTCTTTGCCGAGCCCGCCTTCTTGCGGGTTATAAGGCCATTGCCCGGTATCCTCAAGATAGTAGACATCGTGACCTAGCTGAGCGAGGCCAAGAACATATTGAAAGTAATCCCAAGTCACACCGCCGAGTGGGTATTGAGCGATGAGCCCTGACACAATAATGCGAAGCTTCGATGTCACGTGTGGTGGTTCTCTCAGCGGCTACACTCGTCCCATTGTCACTTATCGTGCTCGCCTAGTCGTGCCGTATAGCGCCGGAGGATCTCTTCCTTGTCGAGCGTCCTCCCATTTTGCGGTTTTTTCCGCACCATGATGCGCGTGCTGCTAGGACGCCACGCGCTATGAGGCTGTTCGTCGCGGACAGAATCAACGATCTCGAATTGCTCCTGCAGCAGAAGAGCTTCAAGGCTGTCGGTTGAGAAAACTGTTGGTTCATCCGGGGTGGGCTCACCGCCAAGATCAACGCTTAAGAACAATGCTCCTTCTTTGTTGAGAATCCGTCTCATTTCTTTCAACGCCACTGCGGGATTATGCATGTGATCGAGGGCGTTCCGACAGATCACCAGGTCGGCATAATCAGACAGTAACGGAAGCTCCTCAGCGCCTGTCGATAAATAAACAGTCGGGCTACCGGCTTCGTCCGGCATCAGCAACCCCAACTGTTGGTAAACATAAAGAAGCGGGTCTATTGCAATTTTGATTCGGGAAGGGAATGTAACCAGGTCACCGCTACAGCCGCAGCCGATGCTAACGACTGTTTTGTCTTCCAGCCAGGTCGGCTCTTGCTTTAAGTACTGAGCGACCTCTTCAAGCAAGAGTCGGGAGTATGCGCGCCGCTCGGCATCATAGGAGCCGCCAAACTCATCACGACCGTATTTCTCGTGATAGAGGAACCAGCCAACTTCATCCACATACCGTGGATCTGTAAAGTCCGGTATAAATGGCACGTGCTCTGTCCTATTTGACCAGACGGAATTTCCGCTCATCGTCGCGTAAGCCAAACTGAGTCCTGTACAGAGACGCAAACGGGCCACCGCGATGCAGTAGCTCGCTAAACGTGCCCTGCTCAACAATCTGGCCGGCGCGGACGACGAGAATGAGATCCGCTTGTCGAACCGTGGAGAGCCGGTGCGCGATAATGAAAGTGGTCTTGCCCTCCATCAGATGCTCCAGCCCATCCATAATCAGAGCCTCGGTTTCCGAATCCACGGAAGAAGTGGGCTCGTCCAGAATCAGTATAGGCGCATCGAGTAAGATGCCGCGCGCGATGGTGAGACGTAATTTCTGTCCTTCCGATAAAGTGCATCCTTGTTCGCTGATCATAGTTTCGTACTTGTCCGGGAGCTGCTCAACAAACTCATGAACCTGAGCCACCTTAGCTGCACTGATGACGTCTTCCAGAGATGCCCCCGGTCGACCATAAGCGATGTTTTCCCGGATGCTGAAAGGAAAGACCAGCGGAGGTTGAAGAATCATAGCTATATTGCGACGCAGGGATTTCAGTTGAAAATCACGAATGTCGACGCCGTCGATGGTTACCCGCCCCGATTGCGGGTCGTAGAACCTCGGCAGGAGACTCACCAACGTGGACTTCCCGGCGCCGGTCGCGCCGACAATCGCAATCCTTTGACCCGGCGCAACGCGAAGATTGATCTCTTTTAAAATCTGTCGGGAAGAGTCGTATCCAAACGAAACTTGTTCAAACGAGATCTCACCTTTCGCCCGTTGCCTTCCAAGATTCCTATGGCCCTCGGGCATGCTCTGTTCCGAGTCCAGAATGTCGAACGCTCGCCGCACCCCAACCTTTGCGCTCTGCACCAGCCCATAAGTTTCGAAGATGCTGTTCAGCGGGATGTAGAGGGAAGCAAGATACGAGGTAAATACAACCATGTCACCAATCGAAAGCTGTCCTGATAGAACGTGGCGGGTGCCTACCCACAAAACAGCGGCGGTTCCGGCCGCGATCGTGACATTTACGACGCCAAAATAAAAATTTTGGAGGTTGTAGAGCCGCAACTCGGCTGCCAGACTCTCGGTGCTTGCTTTGACAAAGCGCCGCTCCTCGTCCTCTTCTTTGGTAAAAGCCTGGATGACGCGTATTCCTGAGAGCGTCCGCTGCAGGAGCGAATAGACTAAACTCTCCTTTTGACGAGCCTGTGCAGCTGCAGAGGACATCTTCCTATTAAGAAGCCCGATGGCAACGAAGAGTGCCGGGCACACAGCCAAAGCCAGTAAAGTGAGAGAGGTATCGAGCGAGAGCATCACCACGAACATTCCTGCTAGCAGCACTGAGGCTGAGAGGACTGAGAAAAAACCATTCATAGTAAGCGCCTGAATGCACATAGTGTCGGCGGTAATCCGATACATGAGGTCGCCGACCTGCTGGCGGGTGTGAAAGGAGAGCGACAGGCGCTGGATCCGGCTGTAGAGGTCTCGACGAAGATCGTTAACCATTCCCTGGCCAATCCGAACTGTTGCGCAATCATTCAAGAAGCGCACACCGCCCAGCAGGATGTAAATAACGACTAGGCCGATGCAAGCGGCTATTAGAAGGGTTTCCGAAGACCAATTAAGAGCCAATCCAAACGGCAACGGCTTGTCGCTCAGAATATTGTCAATAATGATCTTGAGCGGCCACGGCTTGAGAAGCTCCAGCGCGCTAATGAGAAAAACCTGACCGAGTGCTAGAACGAAGGCCGGCCAATACGGCTTTAGATAGGAACGAACCGTGCGTTTCATGGATGTGTCAGAGGGCTGATTTTGTCATAGCACCTCTGCCGATGATTTCGCGACCGGCACAAACTCGAGTTTGTGCGCCAAAGATTCCATGACGTGATAGAGCACGTGGCCGAGGCGGAATTTTTGATACAGGATCGCGCCTCCGTGAATTAATCCGCTACCAAGTGTCGCTAGGGCAATCTGCGGCATCCCGAGGATAGCGGCGGTCGTTGTCAATACGGCGTAGAGGGAAAGGCAGATGAGCGAAACCCTCGACATCCTTAGGGCGCAGCGCACACGTAATAGCCGCTTTGAGCCGCCATGATTTTCAACCGCTGTCTTCACTTGAGCTTTTGCCCACGGCCCCTGGCAAATCTCCAGATCCCATTGGCTCCATCCCTGATCCATCGCGATGAGATACTTTCGCGGCACAAGAAAGTCCATGGCGGCGCCGAGCAGGCTCTCTTTTTCTTGGCCCGCCTCATTCCAGTACGACAGATAAAAGGCGCGCTCGCGCAGCGAGATGCGCGGCGACTGACGCGGCCCGTTACACTCAACCCGCTTTACCTCGCGCAGCCTGCGAATGCGCCAGCGATAGCGCTCCAGGGTTCGGAAGAGTGGCCCCACGAAAATTAGAAATGTAATCAGCAGAGTCGCCGCCCGCCCACGGTAAGCCTTGGGGACACGAGCTCGTAGCGCGCTTGCCAGACACCGCGCTACGGTAATGCCGAATGGCGCCAGTCCAAGCCAAAACCAGCCGCCAAAAATAAACGCGCATGCGATTAACGCGAGAGAAAGCAAGTTCCACTCGAGGGTCATCGGCAGGCATGCTAAGACGGAGGGCGGTGGCTGGTAGAGCGTTTGAAAAAGTCCACGGCCGAAAACTCCGGAGTAAATCCTCGGCTGGCGGCTCGACAAGAAAGAAGAGAGATCGCCGTAGATTCTGCCGAACCAACGTGATTGACCCAGCACGTTAAAACGACTTGGATGTTTAAAGAACAGCAGAGTCTCAGCCTTGCCATAGCCGCGTTGCTGCTTTACGTAATCTCGCACGGTATTGCGGCGAAAATGCCAAACCAGCGCCGCCGGGCTGAAGCCGATCTTGTAGCCTTTATTCTGGAGCCGCCAGCAAACATCCACATCGTCGCCGGCGGCGCGGAAGATCGGATCAAACCCTGAGATTGCTTCTAAGGCTTCCCGCCGGAATGCCATATTGCATCCCGGTATGTGTTCGGCTACCTCATCGTCCAAAAGCACATGAGCCGGCGCGCCGGGCGATAGGGCCACGCATGCGGCGATCATTGAATCGTCTGGCGGCGCGAGATTCGGGCCGCCAACAGCGCCGAATTCAGACGATTGAAAACGGGCGACCAGATAGGTCAGCCAATCTTCATCGGCCATACAATCGGCATCGGTAAAGGCAATGATATCACCTGTGGCAGCGCGGATACCGACGTTGCGCGCCTCGCTCAGTCCTCTATTTTCCTGGTTAATAAGCCGAATGTAGTCGTAGCTCTCGGCGATTTTTTGGGTTCGATCCGTGGAGCCATCGTTTACCACAATAACTTCATAATTTCGGTAATTGAGTTTTTCTAAAGAAGCGAGGCAGGCATCTATTGTGCGTTCCCCGTTGTACACGCATACAACTACAGAAACCTTGGGATAGCGCTTGAGATCCGCCGGAAGCGTATTAGCGTAGTACTTTTTTGCTTCCCAGTAAGCCGGTTTAGGTTGACGGTTACGATCAACCAAACCGAAAGCCCAATCATCAACCTGAAATCCCTCAGCGCCGGAATAGGCATGCCAGTCATCGGTCCATGAGAAGATCACGGTGCCCGCGACACCGGTTTCGAAGCTCACACGCAATTGCCAGGACATCGCTTTGGCCTGAAAGTCGAGCCCCTGGCTGACCGAGTCGATGCCAATCTCAGTCAGCACGAGCGGCCGATCACCGGCTAAATTGTGGAGATGAAAAAGGTAACGACGGAAGTCTTGCTCGCGATGAAGGTAGACATTGAAGGCCAAGAAGTCCGTAAAATCTATCTCCAGATATTCAGTAGAAGGAAAATTCGCGTAACTGACGAATCGCTCCGGATCGCTTGCTTTCGCCGCTTTGAATAAGCTGCGGAGAAACGATCGAACTCGCCGTGCGCCATGCCATCGCACAATGTCGGGGGGAATCTCATTTCCAATTAGATAGGCGAAGGTCGCGGGATGTCGCTTGCAAGCCTCAACACTGCCGACGATAGTTTTACGAACGTCAGACTGGGTGCGAGGTGAGTCAAGAAAAGATATATGCTGAGCCCATGGAATGCCGACGATCACTCTCAGGCCGCAGGCTGCCGCCATATCTAGGAGCCAATCCGGCGGCGGTGTAAAGGTGCGGAAACAGTTGACTCCGAGTTTCCTCATCAATGTAAAATCCATCTCGACGCGTGCTGCTTCTGGGAAAGGAACCCCTTGAAGTGAGGGAGCAAAAGGGCCGTAGGTGACTCCTTTCAGGAAAAATTTCTCATGATTGTTGAAGAAAAAACGTCCCTGCGCTGTGATTTTTTCCGACGTGCTTAGCGGGGTGAAATCAAGCCGGCTCGGTAGTGGTAAAGGTTCTAAGGTTTCAGGATAAGGTTTGAAAAGTTGCGGCAGCGGCATATTCACTGGTGTTTCTCCTATTGAAAAATAAAACCGCGTCAGAGAGACAGAATGGTGCGAAAACGCTATCCGAGTAGCAACGGTGGCGCAAAGCAACAATAATGCCAATAACGTTCTGAAAACGATTTACTTTTATAAATAATGGTTTAACGGTGTCTAAATTACTTTGGAGCGCTCAATTTGCCTCAAGGCAGCACTTCAGTGCAGGTTTATCCTGCAGTGAGCCGGCTCTTTCCGACCAAGTTCGCTCTGACGAATCAACTCAACCGTTCCCCTCTTTGATGATTAGACGTCGTCTAACGTGAGAAACGTTGGCTGTGCATTGATATAAAAAGTAATCCACCATAAAGATCACCGATTGCAGCCACCTTGGGAAACAAACAAAGCAACTCCTGCGCGTCAGCTCAGAGCGACAGCGGCGGGGAATTTATGGTGAATACAGAAGTTAAGAAGCAATTCGTAACTAGGGAATTGGCTTTTCGTCCATCATCCGATATGACCAGTACCCAATGGTATGAATGAGGATGCGAGTCTCGCTCGGAATGCGCCCGGTCGCGGAAGACTTTTATCTAAATTCGTATCCCTTCTTAACTCAATCTGATAGTTATGCGCGTATAAATTGAATGGTTCGCAGGGTTGTTCTTGCCGCTTTAGCGTTACAATTTCTCTGCAAGAAAGTGTGTGAGTATCCGCTTCATGAAATGTCCAAAATGCCGTACTGAGACTATGAATGTATTTTCAGTAGAAGGGGTGGCCTTGGAGCGCTGCTCGTCTTGTAACGGAATTTGGTTCGATGCCCGGGAGCTCAGCCAGTTGCTCGAACAAGATGCTCGCCAGGTCGCTTCGCTGCGCCGCGGGCGCGATAACCAGGAACTGGAAGGCAAGAAGGGCTTCTGCCCGCGCGATGGCTCAGAGCTTTTACGGGTTTACAGCAGTGTCAATCAATCGGTAATTATCGACGCCTGCGCCGATTGCCGAGGCATCTGGCTCGATGGCGGTGAATTCGAAAAACTTTTTTCAGCCCGCCAGCTGTAGTCCCCACCGGTTCTACCTTAAAATTCATCATGGCCGCGAACTCGGTCTCTTCTCAAAAAGAGAAACTACTACAGCATCGAATGCAGACCTTAGGCATCCGGGAGCAGGACCTGGAGGAACAGTTCGTTCGCTCGTCTGGAGCCGGCGGCCAAAACGTCAACAAGGTATCTTCGTGCGTCGTTCTCTATCACCGGCCCAGCGGTATTCGCGTTAAGTGCCAGCAGGAGCGCTCGCAAGCGCTTAACCGTTTTCTTGCCCGCCGCATTCTGGTCGAGAAAATCGAAGCAAAGTTCAAAGGGATCCAAGCCGCTGAAGAGCAAAAGATCGCTAGAATCCGTCGGCAAAAAAGAAAGCGCTCACGCCGCGCCAAGCTCAAGCTGCTCGCGGATAAGCGCCACCTGGCGGAAAAGAAATCGCGCCGCGCCGCTGTCCGGCCTGATCAGCAAGATTAATAATCTGGCGTCGGAATGCGTAAATCGGCGCAACCGGTTATAAACGCGCCGGGCTCGAGCCTAAGGCGAGTTCGGGAAAATGCCTCTGCCGGTTGGTGTTGCTGTAGACAAGGGCGCCCGAGGCGAGCAGAATCAACGCAATGACGGCCATGAAACCGTCGTAGCTGCCGGTTCTATCAAAGACGATGCTGGCAAACATCGGGCCGCCGGCCGAGCCGATCTGGTGCACGATGAAGCTGAGGCCGAGAATTACTCCGGCAAGTCGTGGACCGGCGATTTCATAGAACATCACGTTTTGCACGGCTACGGTGCCAAACGTCGGACCGATGGCCACAGCCACCAGAATGAAAAACACCAGCTCGTTGGCAACTTCAAACGATAAGAAGAACGTGCCGACCCCACGGACAACGTAGCTAAGGGCAAGCATCCGGGCTCTGCCGTAGCGGTCGGAAAGCCAACCGAAGAGCAGCGCCGATGCGGCCGCTGCAGCGCCGAATACGCTGACAGCGGCCGCGCCCGTGGCGGCGGTAAAACCCTTGCTCAAGGCCAGTGCCACCAGGTGAGCAATCTGAAAGAAAGCCACGCCGCAGGAAAACCGCGCCGCGAACATCACCAGCATGGAGCGATTGCGCAAGTAGGGGAGACACGCGCCCCAGCCCAGGCGGACCCGTTGGCTGCCTGCAGCCCGCGGCTCACGCGCGCCCAGCCACGCCAGCGGTAAGGCTACTACCATGAGCAGGATCGCTGTCGATAACGCGCCGGCGCGCCAGCCAAAACGGTTGATCAAGAAATAGAGCGGCGCAGCGAAAAGGAGCGGGCTTAGAGGCGCCGAAGTTTGCAGCACGCTCACTGCCAGGCCGCGGCTCTTGGCCTGGTAATGCTGCGACACCAAAAGCGACGCGATTGCCAGGCCGCACGCGCCCATAGCTAATCCCACCATGAGGCCGTAGGTGAGTGAAAGCTGCCACACATTTAATGACAAGCTCATGCCGAAAAATCCCGCCGCCATGAGCAGAATGCCGCCGAGAATCACCCGTCGCGCGCCGTAGTCGTCGGCGAGCTTGCCAAACAGAACCGCGCCGGCACCCCAACCCAGCATGGCAAACATATAAGGCAGCGTCACCATTGCTCGCGACCAGCCGAAATCCGCCTCCATGGGCCTAAGGAACAGGCTAAAGGAGCTCATGCCGATGGAAGTCATAGTAACGACAGCCGTGGAGAGCAGTAACACCGTGGTGCGAGAAATTTTCATGGCAGCAACAGAAGGCGTGTTGTTCTTATGCCAGACGGTAGAGGGAAGCTCAAACACGCGGCGACGAATAGCCATTGGAAATTTTAGCTGCCGATTGAATCAGCCGAGCTGATATCCAGTTTTCGATGGCTAAGTTGGCAAACCTTTCCCATCTGCCGCGGTCATCGGCCGCGAGATCCCCGGTAGAGTTTCAGTGGCGCCAGTACTAGGCCGGCGATGATGAGAAAAACTCCCGCTAGAACAAACGAGAACTTGATGCCAAGTTCGCCGATCAAAAATCCGGTAACCATCGGTGTCGGAATCACAACAAGCTGGGTGATGAGGGTCATGAGCCCATAGGTCGATGCCTGAACGGCGGCGCCTGCGACATCCATTACCGCGGCGTTCATGATGTTGAAAAGCGTATAAAAAAACAGGCCGATGGCGATGATCACCAATGCCAGAGGAATGCCGGCGGGTACGATCGCCAGCAGCGCAAAGAACAAGCCCAACAAAAGGCATGAAGGGACGAGTACGGTTTTGCGGCCAAAGCGATCGGAGAGCAAACCCAAGGCGGGCTGGGAAATTGTGCCGAGAGCATGCATCAAAGCGACGAAAACTCCCAGCGCGAAGGCTGAATAGTGCAGGTGTTCCTGTAAATAGATTGGCAGAAAGGTGAGAATCACCAAACGTCCCATCGAGAGCAAGCCCGTGGCTGCCGAAACTCCGAGGAAAGCTGGGTTGCCGATGACGGCCACTACCTCGCGGATTTGAGTTGATCTGTGGAGTGCACCGGAATCGCCATCGACGAAAACTCCGGCGAGAGCGCGCCAGACCACCAGAGCGAACAAAAGGCCTGGTAACAATTGCAGACGCGCGACGGTTTGCCACGAGAAACTCGCCAGCAAAGCGCCGACAAACAGGGGGGTGATCGTATCGCTGATGGTTGCTCCTGTGCCATGAATCGAAAGCGCGGTGGCGCGATGTTCTGGAAAACGATTCGACAACGATGCAGCTGCAGTCGGATGCCACAGCGCCGTGCCTAAACCGATCAACCCCGAGCCAAGCAGCGCCCAAGCGAAGACCGGCGAACCCAGGAGAAAATAGGCAGCGGCCATCGCGACCAACGACAAGGCCAGCATCTTGGCGCGATGGCGTACCATCGAGTCGGCGAGCAAGCCTACGGGAAGTTGGCCCAGCCCCATGATCATCTGCTGCGCCGAGGTTAACGCGCCGACTTCCACATTAGTCAATCCGAGACCTGATTTGATCGAGGGCAAGATGACTGGAAAAAACTGTTGAAACCAATGGATGACAAAATGGCCGCCGGTAAGAATACCGAGGAGCCGTATGCGCTCGGCGCCGAGCGAGCGCACTGAGGCGAGCATATGTCGGGCTGCATTCATAGTTTGTTTTTAGGTAATGTTTCAGGACACAAACAACTCAACTGAGAACCAGTGTGCGCGAATTCTCTACGATTAGCTCATGCGATAACCGGTTGGAAGGGATCGATGCTCGACTTGACGCAAGTCACGCCTATCGCAAATACAATTGTCTAAACCTCATAACCTTGCTCGGCCTACTTGTCAGCAAAGCAAAACCTAATAAGCTGAAAGTGAGATCCGAAGCTGAAATTCTTTCTGTGCCTAATAATCGAGAACTAATGGTATGGTCCACGCCCCGCAAAGTGACATAGTTTAATTGTCAGGAGGAGCAAACATGGCGAAGTACGGTCCGAAGGCAAAAGAAAAAGTGAAGAAGGCGATGCACGAGCGCAAGAGAGGAAAACTAAAGAGTGGACGGTCCGGAAAAAAAGTGACTAGCCGCAAGCAGGCTATCGCAATCGGCCTTTCCGAGGCGCGCCGAGCCGGCGGCAAGGTGCCGCGAAAAAAATCATCGACCCGGAAAGCGAAAAAGAAATAGATTCGGCCGGTGGAAACTTTCAGCAGCCGGCGGAACCGTTACTTCCGCTCAGCGAGCGGCGGCGGTGTCCACTGATACAGCCAGGTCTCGGTCAACGGCTGCCCGCCCTGGCGCAGGTACAACCGGATATCGATGGGCTCGGTGCTATCGTCATTGGGTTTCAAGTCGAACATGGCGCGGTAACCGTTGATCTCGGCCTGAGGCCGCGCTGATGCAATCTCAATTTCGCCACGCGAAGCGCTGATCACCGGCTCCACTTGCGCTCCTTTGGAAAGCGCCGCGAGCTTGCCTCCGGTGAAATCCACAGCGAAGCGATAGGAGAAATATTTTCGCGGTTGACCGACGACCCCGCCGATGCCTGTTCGAGTGGCGACAACTTGCGCGAGCGCAGGCGCAAACGGCATTGTCGAACCCCAGTAGAGCCGGTAGCTGAACAGCAGCTCCTCTCCGGGTTGAGGTCGAGTGGCGGGGTTCCAGTAAGCGACGATGTTGTCGAAGGTTTCATCCTGCGCTGGTAGCTCGGCCAACTGCACTGCGCCTGCGCCCCAACCGCTACCGGAAGCGTTTTTCGGTTCGACCCAGAGACTCGGGCGACGCTCATAGAATACTGAATCATCCTGGTAGTGATCGAAATTGCGATCGCGCTGCAACAGGCCGAAGCCGCGCGGGTTAGTGTCAAAATAAGAGTTGACCCGAATTCCCGCAGGGTTCATCAATGGCCGCCAGATCCATTCGCCATTGCCGGTAAGCAGTGATAATCCGTCTGAGTCGTGTATTTCCGGACGCCAGTCGGTGGCCATGCGTCGATCGTTCTCGCCATGTTGGTACATGCTGGTTAACGGCGCGATACCGATCCTCTCGATAGCTTTGCGCGGATAAATGGCGGCATCGACATCCATGATCAAGGTTGGCCCGGGGCTAATCTCAAAGCGATAGGCGCCGGTCACGCTGTGAGAATCCATGAGCGCGTAAACGGTTAATCGCTTAGAATTGTTTACCGGCCGTTGGAGCCAAAAATCGGTGAAGCGCGGAAACTCTTCGCCCTTATCGAGCGCTGTGTCGATGGCCAGCCCGCGGGCAGAAATCCCGTACTGGCGATAGTCGCTGCCGACTGCGCGGAAGTAGCTAGCGCCGAGAAAAGCTGCGACATCGGCGCGCCAGTCGGTATGAAAATGCAATCGGAAACCGGCAAAGCCGAGATCTCGCGGCAAGGCGGCGGCGTCTATTCGAGCCCTGCGCAAATCAAACATCGCCGGATCGTAAAGTATCGCGCTTGCCTGGTCATCGACAATTTCATGCATGCGCACCGGCTCTTTAAACATCGGGCCACGATGAAAGAACTCTACCCGAAATGCGAGATTCTCTTTCAGCCATAAGGCTCTATGAGCGCCGAACCGAATCGCCTGATAGGCATCGTAGTCAAGTTGAGTCAGCGGATTTGGCAGCACCTGGTCGGGTGCTTTGTAATCACTGCAGGCTATTTGCCGCGCGTGGTTTTTAAGCCAGTCATAATTGAACTGCTGTGCTCGGGCCGGCAGCGCGCTTCCATGTGAGGGGCGCGCAGCAGGGATGGATAGGGGTGCTCCTGCCAGGATCAAGGCAGATTTAAGAAAATCACGTCGTCTCATGGATTTGGTGTCGCGCAAGGCGAGAAGGTAATTCAGGCGAGACTAGCAATTCAAGCTTAGGTTTCAAGAGGATCGGCCCAAAAAATTCGACGTGGTGCATGTATCAGAGAAGCGATTTAACAAAGTGTTCGAACAAAATGTCGTGAGATGCGAAGCTGTCGGAATACATCAGGCTGATTAGAGTCGGAGGAGAGTGAAATGAAAATCGTTATCTTTGGACCGGAACGTCGCTTGGGCGCGTTGGCCGGCGATTGTGTGATCGATCTCAATCGTGGATTTGCTAGGTATCTCGAGGAACGCGGCGATCGCAACCCGAATGAACATGCTGCCGAGCGGCTGCCGCCGGATCTGAAATCATTCATCGAGAACGGTCCGATTGCTCTGGAAAATGCCCAACACATGATCGACCACTTTGGCGGCATCGGCTGCGAGGATGGTGGTGAGCTATCGGACGTGGTTCACAGCCGCTCACGGCTGAAGCTTCATGCTCCATGGCCGGAGCGTCGCATCGCTTGCGTCGGCGGCAACTACGCCGCTCATCTTCTGGGAATGTGGGCCAACCGGCTCGGCAAGACCGACGTTACGCTAGAAGAAGTTGCTCGTGAAGCAAAAAAAGCAGGGCAATGGGGTTTTTGGAAAGTGCTGGCAGAGATTGCTGGACCGGAAGATCGCATTCCTTTTCCCAAGCGCGTCACTTACTTCGATTACGAAGGCGAGGCGGCGATTGTGATCGGCAAACGCGGCAAGAATATATCTGCCGATCAGGTAGGTCACTACATATGGGGCGTTACGTTGTTTCACGACTGGAGTATCCGCGACGGCGGCGGAACAGACCGGGCAGTCAGCTACAATTTACAGAAAAACTTCGATGGCGCGGCATCGATGGGACCTTGCATCGTCGTCGGTGAATTGAACCCTCAGAACGTCGATGTCGAGACACGGATCAATGGGGTCGTGCGTCAGAGTTACAATACCAGAGAAATGATCTGGTCCTTTGGCGAGGTGTTGGAATTTCTTTCCCAAGACTTCACCTTTGTGCCGGGTGATGTCATCGCCGGCGGTACTTCCGCCGGCACCGCCGCCGACCAATCGCGGCGATCCGAAGGCAAACGACCGCTCGATCTGTTTCTTAAGATCGGTGACGTCGTCGAGGTCTCCTCGCCGCGGATAGGCGCATTATCGAACCAGATCGTGAGTAGTGAATCGGAATAGCCGCGCAGAAAGCGGGAGACATGCAGATCCTGCGATGAAGAACCTACCCGGCACGCTGTACGGCGCTTGAGCCAGGGAACTCCTCAGGCTTTTGGCCCGGAGTTTTCTAATCCGGAAGTTTACCACCAAGCGCTTTTAATTCGTGGTATCAAATATGCGCGGATACTTTGAGCCGTCTGTTTTGTGTTGAAATCAGAACAAGCAGGGAGCTTGGATTCGCGAATGTGAACAAGGTATCGACGTTACATTCCAACCAGATCCATCCCGCGCCTAAAAACCGCGAACCTCGGTGCAATTTTCGCGGGTCTTTCGAGCAACCGGTCTTTTCATCTGAAGTCGTAGTCTTTTGCTGCGGCTAAGAAGCATTCTTATAAATGATTACCTGCCGGAATGGAACTCGGCCCGTTCATCACTGCTATTAACTATTAGCCGCACGCCGACTCTGTCTAGTGGTACGAGCTTTGCTGTTCTCGAGATGAAACAATCGTGAATCACCAGGAGGAGACTATGTCGACTAGCCTGCCTGTCAGATTGATCGAGAAGCAGCGGTGGTTGGAGCCTATTGCAGATCAACTACAACCAACGATTGCAGCTGCGCTCGATGATAACGGTTCCATCGGTCCAACATATGCCAACATCCTGCATGGAACCTGGCTTGGACATCCGCTGCACGCGGTGCTTACCGATGTGCCTATTGGCTCCTGGACAGCCGCCGCTGTGTTCGACCTGTTGGAACAAGCAAGCGGGAGTACGGCTATGGCCCGAAAAGCGGATGCCGCCATCACGTTCGGTCTCGTCGGGGCAACGGCGGCGGCTGTCACCGGTTTGGCCGATTGGTCGAAAGTTGGTCGCGACCGGCCCCGGCGCATTGGTCTTGCACATGGCCTGCTGAACATGGCCGCCACTGCCTGCTATGTGACGTCGCTTTGCCTTCGACGAGTTCATTCCCGTCGAGCTGGACGCCAATTCGCGATGGCCGGTTTCATGATCTCTAACCTATCTGCATATCTAGGCGGGCATCTGGTTTATGGCGAAAGGATCGGCGTCGACCACACGGCGGGTTTTTCGCCGCCGGAGGATTTCTTCCCGGTTCTTGCTGAAACGGAGCTGTCCGATAACGAGCTGCGCCGCGTTGATGCCGGTGGCATGCCGGTACTGGTTGTGCGTAGAGGGATGCGGATTTACGCGATCGCGGAAACGTGTTCGCACCGTGGCGGCCCTCTGTCCGAGGGCAAGCTGCAGGGTACGGTAGTCCAGTGTCCATGGCATGGCTCGTGTTTCTCACTCGAGAGCGGCAAAGTCGTTAACGGACCAGCGGTGCATCCTCAACCTGTGCTGGAGGTTCGCGTCCGTGAGGGTCAAATCGAAGTGCGATCAAAGCGCTGATCAGACCGAGTGTTTTCGCGCTCACGTTTAGGTCCGATTGGATTCTCAATGTCCCCGGCGCGGCGAGCAGTCCTGAAGTGGGAAATACAGCTCAAGAGAGCCTAGGAAGCTGGTTGTTTATTCGCGCACTTGCTCTCATGCTGCTCCAGTTCTTCTCGCGAATCGAACTTCGCGCCGCAGATCACACACTTGTATAAATCGTCTGGCCGTTCAATTTCGCGTTCCATACTATGCTCCTATAGCAAAGGCAGTTCGAAACTAACATGCGAGCGCGTGCAAAAGAGCTCTTTTCTCGCGCTTACTGGCGATCTTTTCTATTTGCTTGAGATCACAGTTCGCGGCTTGCTATCACATTCCTACCGCCGACGCAGGCAGCGCGCGCCGATAACGCCAATGAGTTGACCGAGAAGTTCCGGATTTACAAAAAAATGCTGATGTTTTTTGCTGCCAAATTGGCTTGATCCAGGATGATCTTTCGTCGAGCAATCTTGAAGTTGTCGTCGGCCCGGCGCAGCAAGTCATACCGGGTGCCGACGAAGAGATCCTGGTCCTTCTCCATACGGGTTCGGTAGCATAAAAAATTCGATTGAACTTCAATCTCTGAGCCGCTGTCCTTCTTGACTCGAATGTTGGAAACGAGGTGACGAGTTCGCGATGGCGGCATCTCGGCCCAGGCGTTTTTCGCGTAAACCCGCTCGACTCGCACCTTCAGTGTTTCCTTGGTGTCGTTGAAGTAATAAGCCTCGCCGGGTTTCGATAGCTCGTCGTTTAAGTCCGCCGATCGTTCCAGAGGATTGTAACGGACCGGCATCCAGTAGTGCACGTCATCGGTTAATAGATCGAGCCAGTCACGCAACCGGCGATCGTCCAGCAACTCGGCCTCATAGTAAAAAAAATCCTCGATCGAGTGGCGCAGGTCGTGGTCTGTTCTATACGCGCTCTGTGCCGGCGATTTCATTCCAGCTGTTTGCCTCCATCATTTTAGCCCAGTTCATGTACAGGTTCAGCTGGTTGTTATAGCTTATCCGGCTGGTCAGTCGGCCAGGTAAATCATTTTGGACAATTTCGTCACCGCCGCTCATCTGGTAATTGGCCGGATAGCGCCTGGCGATC
>JAICEJ010000006.1 GCA_025924215.1 Candidatus Binatia bacterium | reverse complement strand
GGCGTTTTCCTTCGACAACGGCTGCCGCCGAAGGCATGGTCATAAATCTCTGAGAGCATGAGCGATTTCAGCCGGTCGAGGAAGACGGTCTCTCTGCTCCGTCACGGGTTTCTTGCCGAATCCTCAACATTAGCGAGATTTTGACGCCGCTGGTTCATGGACGATTGCAATGGTCGAGTAAGGATTAGATCAGGCTACTTGTAAAACGAAGTCGGGCGTGTGCGTTCGGAGTTCAGTCGAAACTTCTGTGAGTTCTTTCCTCGGCATGAAATGCAATCGCAGCAAAAGAACCGACGTCGTCGAGCCTGGGTTCTGCGACACCGGGGCCGCGATTCATGCAATGTGCTCGGATTCGACTTCACAGCAGCGGAGTGAAAACTTATGAGCTGGGATCTTGCAAGCTACTTTCCTGAATTCAATGGGTCGGAAATGCGCCGGTTCAAACAGGGGTTGATCAGCGATATCGCTTCGCTCAAAGCGGAAGCGGCTGCGCTGCCGCCATTGGCAACTGAAAGCTCCGCGAGTTGGGAGCGCGTATTGCTGCGCAATGAAGACATTCTCCAGCGCATGTCGCATCTCGGCTCGTACATCAGTTGCCTCGCTTCGTCGGATGCGCGCAACGAATCATACCTCAAAGAAGAAGCCGAACTGGTCGGAATGAGAGCCGAGTTGAGCAAACTACGAGTCGAATTTCTCCGGGCGATTAAAGAAACTAGGGATGAAACGTTCACAGCATTCATGGCGCGGCCGGCATTGGACAGCGCGCAAAATTACCTAAACAGGATGCGCCAGGAAGCGCGGCGCGCCATGGCACCGGAGAATGAGATTTTGGCTACCGACCTCGGAGTTGATGGCATTCAAGCCTGGGGCCGACTTTACGATACCGTTTCGTCGAAGTTGGAATTTGACATGCTGTTTCCTGACGGCAAGGGCCATCGATTGCCGGTTTCGCAGCGCCGCTCGTTGCTGGAAGATCCTGATCGTCGAGTACGCAAAGCTGCTTTCGAGGGCGGCAATGCGGCCTGGAAAAGTATCGAAGATATGGCTGCAGCCGCGTTGAATGCGATTGCCGGCACGCGGCTAACGCTCAACCGCTATCGGCAGGTCGACCACTTCCTCGAGATTGCGCTATTCCAGGCTTCAATCACTCGCAAAACGCTGGATGCTATGTTTGAGGCTTTATTCTCAAAGCTCGAGGTGCCGCGAAGGATTCTCCGCCTCAAGGCCAAGCTGTTGGCGCGGCCAAGCCTTGCCTGGTTCGATGTCGGTGCGCCGCTCGAGTTGCCAGGCCAAGAGAAGCTCTCCTGGGAGAGGGCTACATCCCTGGTCGGGAAATCGTTCGAGCGCGCTTATCCCGCTCTGGGGAAATTCTTCGAGCAGCAGGTCATCGGAAAGAATTGGGTGGACTGGGAGCCCCGCACCGGCAAGCGTCCCGGCGGATTCTGCACTAGTTCGATGCTCACCAAAGAGTCGCGAATCTTTATGACCTACAATCAATCATTGGGCGATGTGCTCACTCTCGCGCATGAATCCGGGCATGCCTATCATGCCGCCATGATGCGTGACATGCGCCCTTATGGTCGCGGATATCCGATGACCTTGGCAGAAACCGCATCCACCTTTGGTGAGCAAGTTCTGATGAACGGCATTCTGGACGATCCCGCCATAAGTCAAGCGCAGAAGGCTTTGATCTTGGATATCGAAACGGGACACGGAGCAGTTTACCTTTTGGACATTCCGGTCCGTTACGAATTTGAGAAGGCATTCTATGAGGAGCGCGCCGGCGGCGTACTGAGCGTCTCCCGTTTGAAAGAACTCATGGTCGATACTCAAAGAAAAATTTTTGGCGACGTGCTTGAGGTTGGCGGAGAGGACCCGTACTTCTGGATCTCTAAGCTGCATTTCTACATTACGGGAGTCACCTTCTATAACTTTCCCTACACTTTTGGATATCTGCTCAGCCGCGCGCTTTACCAGATGTTCAAAAAAGACCCGGGCGAATTTCTACCGAAGTATGAGGAGTTCTTGCGTCTGGCCGGCAGCGAGCCGGCAGAAAAGCTGGTTCAACACACAATCGGCCGGGACATAGAACAGCCGCAATTCTGGGCTGAGGCAATTGACAGTCTCGAAGAACCTTTAGCGCGTTTGGAGATGTTAGTGGCGGAAGGTTTATGACACGTTGAGCTAACCGCCTTCCCGCTGAGACTCGGCCGATCGGCTTTCGGCCTCGAGCACTTGTGAAGAGAGTACGAATGCAGATGGATTAAATCGGGATGTGCTCAGTCTAACCCATCCCTTCAAGCAACGCGGTGCGTAGCAGATCGAGTGCGTTCAGGGTCATGCGGCTGCGGTCGTACTGTCCGCGACCGGCGGAGGTGCTCAGCCGTCGGATGAAATTCTCGCCGTCGGTAAGGGCAACATAGCTCTGGCCGCGCGCAAGATTCTGAACCATGCTGTTGGGGTCGGTCACTGCATGAAGCGCCAGGCCGAAATCACACCCTGCTTGGTGACGCACCGCCCAAGCAAGCTCGTCGGTTAGCGCCTCCGGATCTAGGATCAACGCATCTGTTCGTGCTGGATCGCGCCCGTGCGTCAATAGGGTACGGATTGCAACCTCGCTGTTGCAAATAACCCCAGCGCCAAAGCTTTCCGTGCTTGCGACCTGTAAGCGCTCGGATAAATTGCCGCAGGTGAGATCTTCATAAACCGCGACCGTTTTATTGCGAGCCCGAAGTAACCTGCCGACGACATCCTCCATCGTCTCTTGGTCAGCGGCAAAGATCGCATTACCCAACAGCCCGTGGACCTCGGCTTCTACGGGCGCGATAAGGTTCATCGCTTGATCTTTGTTGGTGGCCTTGGCGGCAATCCGAACATCGACTTGTCCCGGCAGGGCAAGCACGCCGACGGTCGGATTGCTGGAGTTCGCGATCAGATAGCCGATCTTATCGTCGACGGCGCTCTCGCCGATGCCGACGACCTTCAACACACGATAATGAATGACTTCAGCGAGCTTGAATTTTTTGCGCAGATAAGGTTCGACTTCGTTCTCGAACAACCATTTAAGTTCCACCGGCACGCCGGGAAGCGACAAAACAACGCCGCGAGGATCTTCGACGATAAAAGATGGCGCCGTACCGTTGGGATTTTTTACCGGAATCGCTCCCTCGGGCATGTATCCCTGACGCCGGTTGTTGGGCGTCATGGTCCGGCCGCGGCGGCGGAAGTGCTCCTCCACTTGTTCTAGCAAGCCGGCGTCCAGGACGAGTTTGCGGCCGGTCACTTCAGCGACAATCTCTCTTGTCAGATCATCTTGAGTGGGTCCCAGCCCGCCGCTGGTAATAACGATATCGGCTCGTTCCAACGCCCGCTGGATTACCTCGCGCATACGGCCCGGGTTGTCGCCGACCACCGAGGTAAAATACAGATTTACTCCTAATGCAGTTAGCCGCTGCGCCATCCAGGCCGAATTGGTGTCGACGACCTGCCCGAGCAATAACTCGGAACCGATTGCCACGATCTCGGCATTTGCCATAGGTAAAACTCTCCTGGTTCGCCTAGAAACCTATACCCTTCGGATTGACGTCACAAGCTTGAGAATCGCCAAGGCAATCAACCAGATGCTTGTCCCTGCCGAGCTTCTTTGCCATCATAGGTGCAATGATCATTCTGATCTCCAACGACGACGGCATTCAATCGGAAGGAATCATCGCGCTTGAAGAAGCGCTGCGCCCCGTCGGCGAGATTTTCACTGTCGCGCCCGATCGCGCACAGAGTTCCATGAGCCATGCATTGACCCTCCATCGACCGTTGCGCGTGCAAGAGGTTGCGCCACGGCGTCTGGCAGTGAACGGTACCCCAAGCGACTGCGTTAAACTAGCGTTGACCGGTCTCTTGCCGGTTCGTCCCAATTTGGTCGTTTCGGGCATCAACAAAGGGCCTAATCTGGGCGACGATATTATCTATTCCGGAACCGTTTCAGCCGCTATCGAAGGAGCCTTGCTAACCGTCCCGTCAGTTGCCGTATCGTTGGTTACCTTCCGTGATTTTGATTTTCGCGCGGCGGCCGAATTTACCGCCTTTTTGGTCTCAAGCATCCATGAGACTGGTGGTATCCCGCCCGAAACGCTACTCAACGTGAACGTGCCGCCGCTGCCGAAATCCGAGCTCAAAGGCTGGCGCTTAACCCGGATGGGGAAGCGTCATTACAGTGAGAATATTATCGAACGTGTCGATCCTCGCGGCGCCAAATACTACTGGATAGGCGGCGATGACCTTGGGTTTGACAAAGAAGACGGCACTGATTGCATGGCAGTTCATGAGGGATATGTTTCGGTGACTCCGCTACAGGTCGATCTGACAAATTATCGGGTGCTTGAGAACAGCACTTTGCCCAACTTTGTTTGGCCATAGCTCTGCGCCGTGAACGATAGGCATCCCCAAGAAAACACGGCTGAAGTCAGAATCGACACGTGGCTGAGGCGGCGCGCTTTTCAAAACGCGCTCGCTTGCCTCTGAGGAGGTAGCGGGCGGCAAAGTTGAGCTGAACGGCGCCCGTCCTAAGCCGAGCCGAACGATCCGCCCGGGCGACTACCTCAACATCCGTCGCGGCGTTTACGAATGGATCGTTATTGTCAAAGGAACGGCTACTTACCGAGGCGCGGCCTCGGACGGTCCAAAGGCTTTATGAAGAGACCGAAGTAAGGAGATCAAGAAGGCAAGCCGCTTTGGCTCAGCTTAAACTCGAGCGGCCAGACTTTCCCAGCCACGGGCGGCCTTGTAAAAAAGATCGGCGCGCCATATCGAAATTCACCAATCGCAGATGGTAAACCTAACACCTGGAACAAATCGTCGGTTCGCCGGATTTATAGATACCAAATAGGTATCCTCTCGATATAAACTCCAACAGCCCAGGGGATAACGATTACAACTAGACACTCAAAGATCAGCACCGCCTTGCAGATTCGATGAGCCGTCCTGGATTCTCTTCAGGCTCTGAGCTGACTGAGAGTCACCATTTTATCCATGAACGCCATCGTCCGACTCGAGCAGTCCAGCGACGCCGCTGCGATCGATCATGTTCTTAGGTCCGCCTTCCCAACGGATCAGGAGGCGCGACTCGTCGAGCTCTTGCGCAAACATCAACGGCTACGGCTATCATTGATAGCGGAAATCGATGGTGTAATCGTCGGCCATATTGCGTTCAGCCAGGTAACGATCTCCGGGTCCGTAGCTAATCCAACAGGATTGGGGCTAGCTCCGCTGTCAATCGTTCCGGAGCTGCAGCGACGCGGCCTAGGGGCCCAACTGGTTGGTGAAGGCCTGCGTGCCTGCGAGCGTGTCGGCGGGGGATTCGTTGTCGTCCTTGGCGAGCCTGAGTATTACCACCGGTTCGGCTTTAGAAGGGCGGATCTTTTCGGATTGGAAAATGAATACGGCGCCAGCGAAGCATTTATGGCGTTAGAGCTGAAGATTGCCTCAATCCTCCCTGGTCTTGTCCGTTATGAGTCTGAGTTCTCGAATTTGACCGGTGTGCTATGAGATTGCTTGCCGGGCAAAGCTGCTCGACGATGCACGCTTTGCAATCTGGCTTTCGCGCATGACAAATACGCCGCCCGTGAATAATCATGCGGTGCGAAAAACCGGTCCATTGTTCAGCCGGCAATAATTTGCTTAAATCGCGCTCGATCTCAACTGGATCTTCGCTTCGGGTCAGATCTAAACGACGCGACACACGTTTACAGTGGGTGTCGACGATAAGCCCGGGCAAATTAAAAGCATGACCGAGAATGACGTTGGCGGTTTTCCTGCCGACCCCCGCCAAGGTTGTCAACTCCTCCATAATGCCAGGAACCTCGCCGTTAAATCGGTCGACAAGCTGGCGAGCACAAGCTTTCAATGATCTGGCTTTGGAGCGAAATAGGCCAAGCGTGCGGATCATCCTCTCGATCTCGGCTAAAGGCGCGTTGGCCAGTCGGTCCGGAGTTGGAAAGCGTCGAAAAAGCTGCGGCGTTACCTTGTTGACGGCTGCATCGGTGCACTGCGCAGAAAGAATGACAGCAATCAGCAGCTGAAAGGTGGTTCCATAGTCAAGCGGAACCTGAAGCTCAGGATAGGATTGGCGCAGCCGGCTCGCGATGGCTCCGGTCCGAGCAATCTTTTCCTTGAGGTTTTCTCTTGTCCGCCGCCGGGTCAGGATGACGGATTGAGAGCCGGTCGATTTACTTGCCGGGTTTGGGATTGAAAGCTTTCTTGCCGGCATAAACAGCTCTACTACCCAACTCCTCTTCAATTCTGAGCAGCTGATTGTATTTTGCAGTTCGTTCGCCTCGACAAGGAGCCCCGGTTTTAATTTGCCCGGCGTTGGTTGCCACCGCCAGATCGGCAATGGTTACATCCTCGGTTTCGCCTGAACGATGAGACATGACGGTTGTATATCCTGCTTCCTTCGCCAATTTCATCGTTTCCAAAGTTTCCGTCAGGCTGCCTATCTGATTCACTTTTACCAGAATCGAATTAGCGACTTTGGAATCGATGCCGCGCTTCAGCCGAATTTTATTTGTGACGAACAGATCATCGCCGACTAGTTGTACTTTCTTTCCGAGAGCCTGCGTCACCATTTGCCAGCCCTCCCAATCATCTTCAGCGAAAGCATCTTCAATGGATATGATCGGGTACTGCCTGACCCAATCCTCATAAAGGCGCACCATTTCCTCCCGACCGCGTTGACGTCCGTCGGATTTCTTGAAGACATATTTGCCGTCGCTGAAAAATTCACTCGAAGCTACATCAAGTGCCAACGCAACCTGTGAGCCCACTTTGTAACCGGCGTTTGCAATCGCCTCAAGGAGCAGTTCGATAGCCTCATCATTGCTCTTCACACGCGGCGCAAAGCCGCCTTCGTCCCCGACGCTCGTCGAATACGAGCGGTCGTGTAAAACCTTCTTGAGCGTCTGAAAGATTTCCACCGCTGCTCGTAATGCCTCCTTGAAGCTTTTCATGCTCAATGGAACGATCATGAATTCTTGAAGATCAACATTGTTATCGGCGTGAGCACCGCCGTTTAACACATTGAGCAGAGGCACCGGCAGAGTCTTCGCCTGATTTCCGCCCAAATAACGAAACAGAGACAAACCCTGCGCTCGAGATTCGGCGTGGGCGACCGCCAACGAAACCCCGAGAATCGCATTGGCGCCCAGCTTACCCTTATTTGCTGAACCATCTAGGTTAAGCATAACTTCGTCGATAGCGCGCTGATTTTTGGCTTCTTTGCCGCGCAAGCGAGGAGCAATCTTCTGATTGACATGCAATACTGCCTTGGCGACTCCTTTTCCCAGAAACCGCTTGCCCCCGTCTCGCAGCTCCACTGCTTCATGAACGCCGGTCGACGCGCCGGAGGGAACAGTGGCGCGACCGGTGCAGCCGTTGCTAAGCCTCACCTCCACTTCCACCGTAGGCTGTCCCCTAGAATCGAGCACTTCGCGAGCGTGAACCCGTTGGATTTTCATCCGCAACCTCCAAGAAAATGTCTTCGCAGCAGCAAAACATAATTTGTGTTATATTGCCATTATTGGCGCCCATGACACTACCATTTCACATTTCGCAGCGTCACGTTCTCTACTTCCTAGGCGGTCTGATTTTACTGCTCGCGGTGGTCACGGTCGTTAGTGAGCGCGGCGCGATTCATCTCTGGCGATTGCGCGGCGAAAAAAGCCGAATCGACGAGCAAAATTATCGTTTACAGAAGGAAAACGAAGCTTTGCGGCAGCGGGTTTCGCGCATCCGCAACGACAACCACTATCTCGAAAAACTAGCTCGCGAGGAACTGAACCTGGTGCGTCCGGGCGAAATCATCTACCGTTTTCCTAAGTCTCAGCCCGACAAGGACCGGCGCAATTTACTCAACGAAGACCCTACTGCTGAGTCCCGCCCGTCAACGGTACGAAAATAACCGCGCTGTGCTCTTCTATTATTTGTCGGCCGCCGATCTTTCTGGCGCGAATTAATTGCTGGGTATGCCCTGGCTTACCTAATGGCATAATTAAGACGCCGCCCTCACGAAGCTGATTCCAGAGAGGCGAGGGAATTTTGGGTGCCGCCGCAGTAACCATAATGGCATCGAACGGTGCCTCCTCTGCCCATCCGTGAAAACCATTGCCGACTCGTAATTTTACATTTTGAATACCGAGCTGTTTAAGAATCCTTTCGGCCCGAGCGCTCAACTCGGCACGAATCTCCACTGAGAAAACTTCTTCCACTAAGGCGGCAAGCACCGCCGCTTGATAGCCCGAGCCGGTGCCGATTTCCAGAACTCGTTCGCCTCCTTTGAGTTCCAGCAGCTCGGTCATGAATGCTACGATGAATGGCTGGGAGATGGTTTGTCCAGCGCCAATCGGTAGCGGCCGATCGTGGTAGGCGGAGGACCGCATTTCTTCCGGTACGAACAGATGGCGCGGCAGAGTTGCCATTACCTGAAGGAGTCGCTGGTCTTTGATGCCGCGCCGGGCGATGTCCCGTTCGATCATGGTCCGACGCGCTTCGCGAAAGATCGTTTCTGAATCTTCACCCGGCGCTGAATCCTCGGGTCCGAGCATTAAAGACGACGATGCGACGAATAAGAAGCAGAGGCAGTAAAGGCCGACAGAAGATCGGGGTTTAAGCTTTCTCACCGCCATACAACGACACTCCTGATCCACGTCGTTGCGTCGGGGGCAAAATCGAGGAAAGCGCAAGATCGACAAGACACGCGCTTGGAGTTACCGCGACGCATTGCTTGCAGGCCTTGATGTTTCAAGAAGGCGATTTCACTATAGGCATTGCTTCGTTTGTGTCAAGGCAGACTGCGGTAATTCGCCGCCCAGCTTGACAAGGTTGAGGACACGCAGTATCTCGTCCCGGTGTAGCTCACACTTCATAGATCCGGCTAAATGATCGACATCAGCTGCACTCACTGTCTCTAATCAAAGAGGTCTCGTTTGATGGAAAAAATGGATCCTAAACGATCTGCGCTGGCAATTGTCGGTGGACTCAAGAAAGCCGGCGTTGATTTTGTCGCCACCTTGCCGGATGAAAAGATGCTTGATCTGATTCGGACGGTAGAAAGCGATCCAGAGCTTCGGCACATTCCGCTGTGCCGCGAGGAAGAGGGTATTGGCATCTGTGCCGGCGCTTATCTGGCTGGGCGGAAAACCGCCATAATCATGCAGAATGCCGGCTTCTTGAACAGTTGCAACGCCTTGACCACCACTTGTTTGCAGTTTCAGATACCGATTGTGCTGTTGATTTACTATGCCGGCGACATCGGCGATCGCGGCTTTACCACTCTGGGTGCGGTCACCGAGCCGGTGCTTCAGGCGTTGGGCATTCGCTCATACATCCTGCGCCGGACTGACGAGATCGACGAAACCATCGCCGGCGCGGAGGTCCTCGCCGAGGATTCAAAAAGACCGGTTGCAGTGCTCTTAACTAAGAGCGTGCTGGGAGTGAAATGATGCAACGCTACGACTATCTGAAGGCTATCGGTGGCGATACCCGCGACGCGTTGACGGTGTGCACCGGGTGGGGCGCGCGGGAGTGGTGGGCGCTTAGACCCAGCGATGGCAATCTCAAAACACGCACATTAGGGTTAGTCTCTTCGATCGCCGCCGGTCTCGCCTTGGCATTGCCGCACCGCAAAGTGATCGCAATTGACGGCGACGGTGCTTTTCTGATGAATCTGTGCGGACTGCCAACCATTGCTCTACAAAATCCGCCCAATCTGATTCATCTGCTTTTCGATAACGGGGTTTATGAAGCCTCCGGCGGTACCGCAACCGCTTCTCACGTTGCCGATGCCGTGTCACTGGCCCAAGGAGCGGGATACCCACACGCCTGCTGGGTCCATACGCCGGAGGAGTTTAGAGCGGAATTTCTTCAGGCATGGCAGGGTAACCGCCTCACCTTGATTGCGGTTAAAGTGGATCCCGGACAGCCGAAAACCTTGCCGTCGTTGAAGCTTGACGAATTAGAGAACAAGTATCTGTTCATGCGCTACCTGGAGCGAACCGAGAACAAAGCGATATTGAGTCCTGGCTTCGACTCCAAAGTATAATCTCCCGCTCACCGACCCCCAAACAATTACAACCCTCCACGACTGACATTTACCTCGCTTGTCGATGCTCGTAAATTCATCATCTCGGAGCCCACGACTGTGCGTTTTCGCGGAAAGCCGAGCCAACTCCACTGATCGGGATAACGTAGAATAACTTCCTCAAGATGGCGCGTGTATAGCGCCGTGGTTGCCGTGATCGTTTCCTCCAAGCTCTCTCCATGCACGGCTTTAATGGCGCGGCCAATCGCAAGAACGATAGAGCCATCGGGCTGGCGGGTGGCAAACATAGGCAAGGTTACCGCGCCGGTGCGCAATGCCAGAGTCGCCGGACCTCGGGGCGCAGGTAAGTTTTGCCCCATAAATTCAACCGTGATTTCGCCGGATTTGAACTCATCGGCAATGACCAGTACGATTCGATTTTCGCGCAACGCTTGGAGAATGCGACGCGCCGCTTCCCGCCGCGGCTTAGCCGAAATTGTGTCAATTCCTACTTGCGCTCGGTATCTGGTGATTAGCTGTGCGAATTGCTCATCGCTGGGGTGTTTCACTACAACACTGAACGGATAACCCGCCGCGGCCAACCGGGCGCCTATAATAGCGAAATTGCCCAAGTGTGCGCTTAAAGCAAGCACGCCTCTTCTTCGCGCCAGAGCATCACGCAGATATTGTTCGCCTTCGACTCGGACTTTTGCAATGATTGCTTCCTTTGGAGAATCGATTAAGGCACCCGCCTCAAAGAGCCCGCGTGTAAAGCTCTTCCAAACGCGCCACACCATTGCCTTCCGTTCAGCTTTGTCCGGAAAACGATCACCGGCGACAGCAGCAATATTCTTCTCCATCCGAATCCGATACTTCCACAGCAGCTTATGCGTGACCCAGGCCCAAAAAATTGCAGCGGAAACCACCATACGATCCGGCAACCGACCGAGTACGAGAATGAAGACTCGCAAAACGTAAGCGCCCAGTCCATATCTCAGGTTATAAAAAAATTGGCTTAGAGCTGAACGTTTTTTTGATCGTCGACGCTTCATGGAAAGAGTTATGAATGCGTTTTCCCAGCTTTGCAAGCAGGAATGACACAATAAAAAGGCGGTGAACGCCCCAGGCATTCACCGCCTTAAGTTTAACTTATTGAAGCCGGCTAACGGGTTGCGGCTTTACGCATTCGCTGAGTCGATCTGCGCGAGGCTGAAACTTCTCTTTTTCGGCGAGTTGTTCGTGTGGCGATTTGATAGATTTTGGCCTTGGAGTGACTCTCGAGCTTGTCGGCTTTCCAGCGCATCAGCCCGTCGCGAAGATAACTAGGCTCGAAACCGAGCATCTCGCAAACGTTTGCAAATGAGAAAAGCCAATCGGTATCTTCGTCCAAGATCCATTCTTCGGCTTCGAGAAATAGAACTCTCCCCTTACCGTCCTTGGCTAACAGGTACTTCTGAAAGCAAGCAATTGCGTCCTCGAGAACCGCGAGCAAGAGTTTTTTTTCGGGCTCGAGATAAAGCTTCCGGCGGAAAGTTTCCAGATACTGTTCTGGCATCAAAGTGTCCGGCTGGAACAGCGAAGTCACCCTTTCCTCCATACTTAGTCCGGTATCATAGCTCATAACTATCACCTCCCTTTAGGTTACGGCCTGCCTCCATGTCCAAGTTTAGGATCTGATTACGCCGCGCTTGAGAGAGAAGAGACGCTCAGATTATCCCGACACGGGGTACGCCGTAAATCCGCTAAAGTTGTTCGGGTAAACACCTCCGTTACCTTCTGTTGAATTTCGCTCCAAACTCCCACCATAGCGCACCGGGGCAGCTGATCGCAGCTGAGCTCCTCATTCATACATACATTGACGGCGATTGGCCCTTCAAGCGCCTCAATCACGTCATAAAACGATATCTGATCCGGCAACCGGGCGAGTGTATAGCCGCCGCACGAGCCACGTTTAGATCTGATCAACCCGCGCCGCATAAGATCCTGAATGATTTTCTCCAAAAACTTTTTTGGCACATTCTGTTGCCGGGCGATTTCCGCAATTGAGCAGCATTTCTCTGGATCCTGAGTTGAGAGATAGATAATCGCGCGCAACCCATAGTCCACTCGTCGAGGAATCTGCATCAGGCTCATAGCCTACCCCCTTGCTCCGATGCCGCTGGATTGTCTGAGCCTGGCGTCTGATTCCGGTGTTGGACGGCCAATTTCCCCAATGCAGACAGTCCCTCTAGTCTTTTGACGATTGAAGGCATCTTTTCGTTGATAAATCGAACCTCGTCTTCTGTATTAAACCGGCTCAAGCTAAACCGAACTGCGCCTTGCAGCCAATCGGCTGGCGTCCTCATCGCCCGCAGAACATGCGACGGCTCGGAGGAGCCGGCGGTACACGCAGAACCGGTTGAGGCACAAATTCCATGCTGATCAAGCAGCACCAAAATGGATTCTCCCTCTAAATACCTGAAACTGATATTCAAGGTATTGGGCAGTCGTTTTACCTTGTCGCCGTTGACCCGAGCGCTCGGGCAGGATTCGAGCAACGAATTCTGCAGTTGGTCACGCAGAGCGCCGATCCTTGCAAAATCCTCCTTTTGACTTTTAAGAGCCAATTCCGCCGCCTTACCCATGCCGACAATACCGGCAACATTTTCCGTTCCGGCCCGCCTGCTGCGCTCCTGATGTCCACCAATGATAAACGGTGGAACGGTCATGCCGCGCCGAACGTAAAGAGCACCAACACCCTTGGGCCCATGAAATTTATGCGCCGATAGGGTCATAAGATCGACCGGGCTGTTTTTTACGTCGAGAGCCAGCTTGCCCGCCGCTTGCACGGCATCGACGTGAAACGGGACTCCCTTGCTCTTTACGATCGCGCCGATTTGCTCAATCGGAAAGATTACGCCGGTTTCGTTGTTGGCAAACATTATCGAGACCAAAGCGGTCTCGTCAGTTAAGGCTTCGCGCAGCTCATCCAGATCCAGCATTCCGTCCTGGTCCACACCAAGCCAAGTGACTCGGTAGCCTTTCTTCTCGAGGTGCTGGCAGAGACCCAAAATCGCCGGATGTTCAACCTGAGTAGTGATGATCTGGCGCTTGTCGGGCCGCATCTCAAGCAGGCCGCGAATTGCCGCGTTATCCCCCTCGGTTCCGCAGCTGGTGAAAATCACCTCCACAGGATCGGCGGCGCCGATCAAACTTGCGACTTGTACTCGGGCTTCGCTAAGGCGGTGGCTGACTTGGCTGCCGAAACGATGGATGCTCGAAGGATTGCCGTAGAACTCCGCATAATACGGGGCCAGAGCCTCAAAGACCTCGGGCCGGACCCGGGTGGTCGCGTTATTATCGAAGTATATCTCGCTTGTCATCGTTCACCCACCGAGCGGACGGCTGTCAGCCAACGCTGCCTTCCAGGCTGACGCCGAGAAGCTTCTGAGCTTCAACCGCAAACTCCATCGGTAATTCGCGGAATACCTGCTTGCAAAATCCGCTGACAATCAGATTGACCGCATCTTCGGTAGAGATCCCTCGTTGCCGGCAGTAAAACAGCTGATCTTCGCCGATTTTTGAAGTGGATGCTTCGTGCTCGACTTGGGACGTACTATTCAAAACTTCCAAGTAGGGAAAGGTATGCGCACCGCACTTGTCCCCAAGCAATAGCGAATCACATTGCGAATAGTTCCGCGCTCCGCTGGCACCTTTCATTATCTTGACCAAGCCGCGGTAGGTATTCTGTCCATGGCCCGCGGAGATACCTTTCGATACGATTGTGCTCTTGGTGTTTTTACCGATATGAATCATTTTGGTGCCGGTATCTGCTTGCTGATAGTTATTGGTCAAGGCAACGGAATAGAATTCCCCCACCGAAGCATCGCCCTGAAGCAAACAGCTTGGATACTTCCAGGTAATCGCCGACCCCGTTTCCACTTGAGTCCATGAAATCTTCGAACGATTCCCAACGCATTTGCCACGTTTCGTGACGAAGTTGTAAATACCGCCGCGGCCCTGCGCATCGCCCGGATACCAGTTTTGAACTGTAGAATACTTGATCTGGGCATCGTCGTGAGCCACTAACTCAACTACCGCTGCATGGAGTTGATTTTTGTCGCGCATCGGCGCCGTGCAACCTTCAAGATAGCTAACTGACGCTCGCTCCTCGGCAATGATCAGAGTACGCTCGAACTGTCCGGTCTCGGCGGCGTTAATCCGGAAGTAGGTCGACAGTTCCATCGGACAGCGCACGCCCTTCGGGATATAACAAAATGAACCATCGCTGAAAACGGCGGAATTCAGAGCGGCAAAAAAGTTATCTGTGTAGGGAACCACCGACCCTAGATACTTCTGAACCAAGTCCGGGTGGTTCTGCAGGGCCTCTGAGAAAGAGCAGAAGATCACCCCCATCTCGGCCAACTTTCCCTTGAAAGTCGTCGCCACAGAAACACTGTCAAACACTGCGTCTACTGCAACTCCGGCAAGACGCTCTTGCTCCCGAAGTGGAATACCGAGTTTTTCATAAGTATTCAGAAGTTCGGGATCGACTTCCGCCAAACTTTTCGGAGCATCGCCTTTGTTTTTTGGCGCTGAATAATAGCTTATCGACTGATAGTCTATGGCCGGGTAATGAACCATGGCCCATTTCGGTTCGGCCTGGGTTTTCTCTAATTTAGCCCAGTGCCGGTATGCTTTTAGGCGCCACTCCAACATGAATTCGGGTTCATTCTTCTTTGCCGAAATTACCCGGATGATATCTTCGTTTAAACCTGGTGGTACGGTATCGGACTCGATGTCGGTGATGAACCCGTACTTATACTCGCGCCCGGCTAGTTCCTCTAGCGTATCGTTAGCGCTTTTCATAATAAAATTTCCTATACAAACACTATTATTTACGTTTCAAACTGTAAAAGAGGCGCCGCAACCGCAGGCCTTTTTGACATTGGGATTTTGAAAAACAAATCCTGATTGCATCAATTCTTCTTTGTAGTCGAGCTCTGTGCCGGTGAGGTAAAGCAGGCTCTTCATGTCGACCAGCACCTTTGCTCCATCTTTCTCAAAGATCTTATCGGAGCCCTTGGGGATATCGAAATCTACTTTATATTGAAGTCCGGAGCAGCCCCCCCCAACGACTTTGACTCTGAGCCCCTGCCCTTGACGGTTTTCGGCAGTGAGCAATTCTTTGATACGTGCCGCTGCACGATCGGTGACACTAATTCCTGCAGCCATACATCCATTTCTCCTGTCTAGATCGACTAGGAGGCGCTCTCCTGTGAGTGGGGATTCGCCTGGCCTTTCATTTTCGCTTTTCTGGCGCGAAGAATAGGCGATAGCTCCCGCAACCGTCGCACTTCCTCAACCACCCGGCGCGCCGTGTAATCAACTTCTTCTTCGGTGTTAAACCGGCCTAAACCAAAACGAATCGAAGAATGGGCCAAATGCTCCTCCAAGCCAATCGCGCGCAAGACGTGGGAAGGTTCCAGGCTTGCCGAAGTGCACGCGGAACCGGTTGAGACCGCGATATCCTTAAGCCCCATCAACAACGATTCACCCTCTATATAGGCAAAGCTCACGTGCAAGTTCCCAGGCAGTCGCTGCAGCGAATCACCATTGACACTTACCTCGTTTAGCTGGCCGACGATCTGGGCCTTCAGTCGCTGACTCAATCCGGTCAGACGTTCACCGTCGGCCTTCATATCTTCTTGCGCAATCTCACAAGCCTTACCGAGCCCGACAATCCCCGGGACATTGAGGGTACCTGACCGGAGACCCCGTTCCTGCCCGCCGCCTTCGATCAGCGGAATGAGTTTAACCCGCGGCTTCGACGATCGGACGTACAGTGCTCCTACCCCCTTGGGGCCGTAGATCTTGTGCGCGGTAAGCGAAAGCAGGTCGATGCCCATCTCTTCGACATCCAGTGGAATCTTGCCCACCGCCTGGGTCGCATCCGTATGAAACAAAATTCCATTTTGCTTAGCTATTTGGCCAATCTCCCGCACCGGTTCGATCGTGCCGATCTCATTGTTGGCAGCCATTATCGAGATGAGAATCGTCTTATCGGTAAGAGCATGCCGCAGTCTAGCCAGATCGATCAAGCCAGTTGGCCGCACCGGCAAATAGGTCACTCGATAACCTTTTCTCTCCAGACTCTTGCAGCTGTCTAGCACCGCCTTGTGTTCGATTGCACAGGTAACGATGTGGTTGCCCTTCTCCGCGTATGCTTCGGCGATCCCTTTGATCGCGATGTTGTCCGACTCCGTGGCACCGCTGGTAAAAACTATCTCCCGTGGCGATGCCGCATGAATCAAAGAGGCGACCTGTTCGCGCGCCCGGTCTACTGCCGCTTCACTGTCCCAGCCGAACACGTGATTACGGCTTGAAGCGTTGCCGAACTTCTCTGTAAAAAACGGCAACATCGTCTCGATGACCCTTGGGTCCACCGGTGTAGTGGCGTGATTGTCCATGTAAATAGGCAGTTTCATAGGAACAGGGGCCCAGTCGTCGAGTTATCCCACTAGTTTGGTCTGATTTCAAGATAACTAATCGGGTACTCTCAGTCAATGGAGTGGATCGGGTATCGCTCGAGCAGAAACTCGCCGGGAGGCGATAAAATGCAGCGCACGGTCTAGCTGGTCAGCAGCTTACGCAAATAGCGGCCGGTGTGTGATGAGGATACCGCGGCAACATCTTCTGGCGTCCCACGCGCAATAACCTTACCGCCGTTCTTCCCGGCTCCCGGCCCTAGATCGATGACGTAATCTGCGTTTTTGATGACTTCAAGATTGTGTTCAATGACCACCAAGGTGTTACCTGCATCGGTCAAACGATGCAGTAGTTCTAGGAGTTGCTCAATATCCGCAAAATGAAGTCCCGAAGTGGGTTCATCCAGAACGTAGAGAGATCGGCCGCTCGACCGTCGCGCCAGCTCCTTGGCCAGCTTGAGACGTTGCGACTCGCCACCCGAAAGGGTCCGAGCTGCCTGGCCGAGCTGAATATAACCCAAACCCACGCCAACTAATGTATGAAGCCGCTCGGCGATAGCCGGTATGTGAGCGAATAAATCCAGAGCCTGAATTACCGTTAGTTCCAACACATCCGCAATGCTATGCCCTTTGTATTTAATCTCGAGGGTTTCTCGGTTAAAGCGACGGCCTTTGCAGATATCGCAGGTAGCAAAAACATCGGCCAGAAAATACATCTCGATGCGCATCAGGCCTTCGCCGCCACAAGCTTCGCATCGGCCTCCGCTGGTGTTAAATGAGAATCGGTTAGGCTGATAACCTCTTACTCGCGACTCTGGCAGTTGCGCGAAAAGATCGCGGATCGGATCGTAAATTCCCGCGTACGTGGCTGGATTGGAGCGTGAAGTCCTGCCTATCGGAGCTTGATCCACGCCGATCACCCGATCGAAATGCTGCCAGCCGATCAGATCATCCAAGGCTCCGGTCCTCGCGCGCAATCGCCGCAAGCGTCGGGAAACTTCATGATAAAGGACATCCATCACTAAGGTGCTCTTCCCGGAACCCGAAACTCCGGTGACACAAGTCACCACGCCCACCGGGATTTCAACTGTAATGTCCTGCAGATTGTTTTGTCGCGCCCCTTTTAAGATTACAAACTCGCCTGAACCTTTTCGGCGCAAAGCTGGAATGGTGATTTTTCGACGGCCGGATAGATACTGACCGGTGAGCGAGTGCGGCTGGGCCATAAGCTCGTCGGGTGATCCAGTCGCGACGACCCGGCCGCCTTTAATTCCCGCGCCCGGTCCCATATCGATGACATAGTCGGCGCTGAGAATAGTTTCCGGATCATGCTCCACGATCATGATGGAATTGCCGGCACCGCGAAGCTCCTGCAAGAGCTGCAGCAGTTGTGCATTGTCTTTTTGGTGCAGGCCAATGCTCGGCTCGTCAAAAATATAAAGGACCCCCGACAACTTCGAGCCAATTTGCTTGGCCAAGCGGACCCTTTGCAATTCGCCGCCCGACAAGGTGGTCGATGGGCGATCCAAGGTCAGGTAATCAAGTCCGAGTTGCGCCAAAAGCCGAAGCCGCGGGATGATCTCTGCGAGTATTTTGCCGGCAGTGATCTGCTCACGGGGTTGGAACCGGAGCGCATCGAAATACTCGATCGCCTCGTTTATGGGCAATGCGGCCAACTGAGCGATATTTTTGCCGTCAATCCGGACCGCCAAGCTTTCTTTCTTCAGACGAGCGCCGTCGCATTCTTTACAAATCACAATATCGCTGGCGTCACCGGCCGCTTTTGAGTTCCGACCCGTCTGCTCTAAACTACCCAACCCAGCGCACACCGGACAGGCGCCATTAGGACTGTTAAATGAAAACAGGCTCGGAACAATCTCCGGAAAAGAACTGCCGCATTCAGCACAGGCAAACTTTTGGCTGAAGCGTAATTCTTTGATCGGCGCCGTCTCTGCCTGCACTTCGATCTTTACAACGTGCTGGCCGACACGCGAAGCTATTTCAAGCGAATCCGCTAGGCGCTTTTCCACACCTTCTTTAATCGTCAAGCGGTCAATCACCAAGTCGATCTGGTAAGTCCGGCCTGCTTCCAGGTGCGTCTCTTCTTCAAGCTCGTGCAATCGGCCGTCAATCTTGACGCGGGTGAAGCCCTGACGGGCGAACTCGCGAAGCAGTTTGTTGGCATTCAGTTTTCTTGCGCCGGCAATCGGCGCCATCAGAACGATGCGCGCACCCGACGGGAGGGCCAGAAGTTGATCGACTATTTGGTCTGTAGTCTGGATCGAGATCGGCGCGCCGCAGTGAATGCATAACGGCTGGCCGACACGAGTGAACAGCAGACGCAAAAAATCTTGCACCTCGCTCATCGTTCCTACCGTCGAGCGCGGGCCAAAGTTTGATGGTCTTTGTTGAAGCGCGATGGCCGGAGAAAGTCCGTCGATGGAGTCGACGTCGGGCTTGTCGAGCTGCTGAAGTAACTGACGATGGTTGACGGGTAGCGATTCGATGTAGCGGCGTTGGCCCTCAGCGTAAAGTGTATCGAAGGCTAAGGACGATTTTCCTGAACCGGAAACTCCAGTGATAACGACTAACTGCTCACGCGGAATCTTAAGGTCGATATTTTGAAGGTTATGGACTCGCGCTCCGCTGACAACAATCTCGCGCATTATCAGTTGTCAGATCTCCAGTTCCTTAAGCTTGCCTTCGACCAAGGCGCGATATTCGTTCATTTTCTCCGCGGTTTGAGCCTCAAAACGAAGCACCAGTGCCGGCTGCGTATTCGATGCGCGAATCAGCCCCCATCCTTCGGGGAACTGCACGCGCACGCCGTCGATGTCAATGATATCGTAGTGCTGACGAAAATACTCTTTTGCCCTTTCGGCGACGATAAATTTCCTATCATCGGGACAATCGATTCTGATTTCGGGTGTCGATACAGTTCGGGGCAGGTCCGCAAGCAAGGCCGAGAAAGGTCGATCCGAATTAGCAATAATCTCCAGCAACCGCAGCGAAGCATAGATCGCATCGTCATAACCGAAGTAACGCTCTTTGAAGAACATATGACCGCTCATCTCGCCGGCCAACAGGGCGTTAGTTTCTTTCAACTTAGCCTTCAACAGCGAGTGGCCCGCTTTCCACATGATCGGTACGCCACCGCGGTCGACGATATCATCGTAGAGCCGTTGGGAGCACTTGACTTCAGAAATGATCGTCGCTCCGGGGTTACGCTGGAGAACATCGCGGGCAAAAATTACTATCAGTTCATCACCCCAGACGATCCTGCCCTTTTCATCCACAGCGCCGATACGATCGGCATCTCCATCGTAAGCTATTCCTAAATCGGCCCCTTGCGCGCGAACTTTTTTAATAAGAAGCTCGAGATTTTCGGGGACAGTGGGGTCGGGATGATGGATTGGAAAATTACCGTCGGGTGTACAGGCGATCTCCCAAACTGTGCAGCCTAAATGACGGAAAATAGGCGGCGCCACGGGTCCGCCAACGCCGCTACCGGCGTCGACGACCACCTTGAGAGGGCGCTGTAGCTTAGGAACGTCGCGCAACAGATGCTGTTGGTAAGGCACAACGATGTCATAGCGTTGGACCGTGCCGCCGGGCTTCTCGATAAAATGGTTTTGCTCGATTCTAGTTTTGATGTCCTGGATTTGCGCGCCGTAAAGCGTGTCCTTACCAAGGCAAAGCTTGAATCCATTATACTCTGAGGGATTGTGGCTCGCGGTGACCTCGATACCGCCGTCGGTGTCGAGATGGAACAGCGAGAAATAAAGCAACGGGGTCGGACAGACACCAATATCGGTGACTTGGAGACCCGTCGAAACCAGCCCGGCTATGACAGCCTGGGTGTAAAGATCGGAGGTAGCACGGCAATCTCGGCCCACACTAACGCGAGCACCGCCCGCCTCATTGATGATCGTGCCGTGCACTTTGCCAAGCAGGAGAGCAAAATCTTCATCGAACTCTTTCTCTGCCAGCCCCCGGATATCGTATTCGCGAAAAATCGATGGATTCAATAATTATTGCTCTTCATTCTTACCCTAGCTAATTCTGCCGCAAGCAAGATCGCTTGCACCATGCTAGTTTCATCGGCTCTGCCGGAGCCGGCGATGTCATAGGCTGTGCCATGATCGACGGAGGTTCGAATGAAGGGGGGCCCTAAGGTTAGCGCCACTCCGCCAAAAAAATGATGCAGCTTGAGAGGGATCAAGCCCTGATCGTGATACATGCAGACGACCGCGTCATATTCTCCGCGCGCCGCTTTGTGAAAAAGACTATCGGCCGGAAACGGCCCGAATGCTGGAATTCCCTTGCGTTTTGCAGCTTGAACTCCGGGCACGATTATCTCTTTTTCTTCACTTCCGAAAATCCCTTCTTCACCACCGTGCGGATTCAAAGCCGCTACAGCAATGCGCGGCCGCGAGATTCCGAACGAATTTTTCAAAGCCCGATGGGTCAGCTCCAGGGTCGTCCGAATGCCGTCACACGTCAACGAGCGCACCACCTTGGTATAACCTACATGTCCGGTCACCAGAACAACTCGCAGTTTTTTGCCGATTAGCATCATGCGACATTCGGGCGTCCGGCTGAGCTCGGCAAGAAGTTCGGTATGCCCCGGGTAGTTATAGCCTGCATCGATCAAGATACTCTTGCTGATGGGCGCCGTCGCAATCGCATCGGCTACACTCGACAGGGCCAGTCGAGCCGCCACGGTTATATAGCGATAGGCCGCATGCCCGCCCGCTTTTACCGGCCGCCCCGGACGCGATTCGTTTTCACGCAAGGTCGAGAGCGGACATACGACAAAGCCGCCACTGCCACGCAATAGAGGCAACAACGGCATTCCGGATTGCCAGGAAATCAACTTGGGAAGCCGTTTGCTTTTGGCACGGACGCGTTGCAGAACTCCCCAATCCCCGAGAATCAGCGGATTGCACGCCCGCCCGACCGCCTGATGGCTGAGCGCCTTCAGAATGACTTCAGGGCCTACTCCTGCGGGATCGCCCATAGTTACGGCAACTATCGGTTTACGCGACATAAGCTTAGATGAATCCGAGATCGGGCAGCTTAACAGAGAACCCGAGGGCTAGCGCTTGAAGGGATTCAACCGGTTTACAATGGAGGAGAAAAAGCCGCTGTCTGATTCTTGTGGTTGCGAATTTTTTTCAGGCTGCACGGATGGAGAGAGTATATCGGGAACATCATCAACTCGATCCGTAGTAAAAAGTGGCACGCCGAAGACGCTAACGACATTCTTGCCGGCTAGCGGTCCCGTTTTCTGATCTTCTTCATCAGACGCGGTTTCCTTGATCACGTACGAAAGTGGGTTCAAGTAACCTAAAAACCCACGCTCCTCTTTTCGGTTAAGCCGAGGAGACTTGGCCATCAGGGAACCCATGGTATCTTCCTTCGAATCTTCGGGCTTGAATACGACCCCGGCAATTTTTACATCGACAGTATGCTTGCGACGTAGCTCGGTTTTGAGCCATTTAGAGTAACGCTCCTCCATCGCTTTGGTGTAGAGCTCTTCCTTGATCCTGGAAGCCACTGAAGACAATGGAAGAACCGCGCCCAGGTTCCGGCTCTCCAGTTTAACCAAGTGCAACCCCATGCTGCTCCGGATCGGACGGCTGACTTCGCCGACGGAAAGCTTGTCGAACGCAGCATCCTCGATGGGCTTCAACAAGGTTCCACGATTTACCCAGCCAATATCGCCACCTGAGTCCCGGCCAGCGCCGTCGGAATATTTTTGCGCCAACCTGGCGAAATCTTCGCCGGCGGCAATTTGATCGTACAACTCGTTGCCCTTTGCGACCGCCGCTTGTACTTCTTCCGGCGAAGCTTTTTCGGACAGCGGCAGCAAGATATGGCGAATCCGAGCGCGGTCATCGGCCCGATAGTTCTTCGAATTCAGCTTGTAGTACCGTTCGACGTCTTCATCGGTTATATTGACTTTCTTTCGCACCTGACGATTGATCAACTCGCCTTTCTCAAGCTCGGCTCGGACTGAAGCCTTGTAGGCCTGCAAGGTTTGTCCCTCACGGCTCAAGGCAGTTTTCAAGTCAGCGTCCGTGAGACGATTCTTCTGCTTGATCTGATCTATGTAGATTTCGATATCCTGGTCGGTAACTTTGATTCCAGCCTCGCGTATTTCCGCGTCGAGCAGCTTTTCCGTGATAAACTGCTCGAGTACTTCTCGATCGCTGCCGTTGATTTTTTCCAGTGACCCGACGGGGAACTCCCGTGCCATCTTGCTCTTCGCGTAGGCGGCAATATTTGTGAGAGTATACGGCTCCCCATCGATCACCGTGACAATCTGTTCAACGACTCGGCCCTGCAGTGACAAGGGAATAAGAAGCAGAAAAGATATGATCAAAAGGCTGTTTCTAAGGGCATGCCTCAGCATAAGAATCTTACCTCGGCAGATGATGTGTTGGTATATAGATTTGTTTAGGCGTAACACGATGGTCGAAAAAAGCCAAACCTGCCGCGTCAGGATGTGATCCATGAAAGGGTCACTACATCGCACTATCATGCAGAGGTACGGAACTGGCCACCCTATTCACCGCAGGCTCATGAACGCTATAGAGCAACTCTTCCACCTCACTGACCAAGATTTCCCATTCTTCGTTTTTCGGTGAAAACGACAGCCGGCCGTCCGGCGCTAGCCTGAAGCGACTCTTCGGTTTGTTGATCAATTCCAGCAGTTTTTCGATTTTCACCGGTGATTGCGGGTGAAACAGCAAAAAGACTCTGCCGTCGGACACGCTGATCTGCTGCACCAAAAATTCTTTGAGCACGCGGCGCAGATTCATAACCAAAAAGAGATTTTCCACTGCGGCGCCATAAGGACCAAACCGATCCCGGATCTCTTCCTTGATCTCCTCCAGCTCAATCAGACTACGCAAGCTCGCCAGCCGCTTGTAGAAAAACAAACGCTGATTCACATCGGGGATATAATCATCGGGAAAATAAGCGGAGATCCCTAAACGGATTTCCGGTTCGACGTCGGGCGTCACTTCTTCGCCTCTAAGTTCACGCACGGCATTTTCCATCATTTCGGTGTAAAGCTCAAATCCAACCGCGGTAATATTACCGGACTGTTGCTGCCCCAAAAGATTACCCGCGCCACGGATTTCCAGATCGTGCAGCGCTAATTTGAACCCGCCACCCAACCCATCGATCTCTTGAAGCGCGCGCAGTCTCTTCTCCGCGTCTGGAGTAATCGCCTGTTCGCCGGGAATGAGGAGATAAGCATAAGCATGCCGGTGCGAGCGGCCAACCCGCCCTCTTAACTGGTACAGTTGCGCCAAGCCAAACCTATCCGCGCGGTTGATAATGATGGTGTTGGCGTTGGGAAAATCTAGGCCCGACTCGATGATCGCCGAGCAGACCAGGACCTGGGTCTCATTGTTAAGAAACTTGAGCATCACTTTTTCCAGATCTTTGGGTTTCATCTGGCCATGTGCCACAGCCATCTTGGCCTCAGGAATCAGGTCGGCAAGTTTCATGGCGATCCGATCGATTGTTTCAACTCGGTTGTGTAGAAAAAACACCTGTCCGCCACGCTCCAATTCGCGCAAGATCGCATCGCGAATCAGCCGCTCATCGTAGCGAGTAACGTAGGTTTGGATTGCCAGGCGGTCAACCGGCGGAGTCTCGATAATGCTCAAATCGCGTATACCGATAATCGACATATGGAGCGTGCGCGGGATCGGCGTCGCCGTAAGGCTCATGACATCGACCATCTGACGCAACTTTTTAAGGCGCTCCTTATGCGCCACCCCGAAACGATGCTCCTCATCGATAATTACCAGGCCTAGATCCTTGAACTCGACATCTTTTTGCAGCAGCCGATGTGTGCCGATGACGATATCGACGCTCCCTTTCGCCGCATCCTTGAGAACCTGTTCGATCTCCTTACTTGTCAAGAAACGGCTGACCATTTCGATGCGTACGGGATGATTGCGAAAGCGATGGCGAAAGGTTTGTAGGTGCTGTTGCGCCAGAATCGTCGTCGGCGCCAGCACCCCCACCTGCTTGCCGCCCTCCACTGCTAGAAAGGCAGCGCGCATCGCCACCTCGGTCTTGCCGAAACCGACATCGCCGCACACCAAGCGATCCATCGGCTTTGGTCGCTGCATATCGGTCAGAGATTCGTCGATCGCGCGCTGTTGATCGTGCGTTTCTTCAAATTCAAAGCCGGCTTCGAACTCGCGGTAAAGCGCATCCGGCGGCGCAAAAACATTGCCTTGGCGAGCTTCACGCACTGCATAGAGCTGAATCAGTTCCTCCGCCATTGCGAAAATCGATTTGCGCGCTTTGGCCTTGACCCGTTCCCAGGAGGTGCCGCCGAGCTTGTCGAGCGAAGGTTGGGCACCATCGCCACCGATGTACTTCTGCACCACATTGATGCGGTCTACCGGCAAATAAAGCCGATCCCCGGCCTCATACTCCAAGTGCAAAAACTCGCCTTGGACGCCGGCTACCGTCAGAAATTTGAGCCCGCGGTAAACGCCGATGCCATGATCGAGATGAACTACGAAATCATCCTGCTTCAGTTCGCTCAAGCTGGTGAGGAAATGGCTCGGGTGCTTTTTGGCCAACGTCGTGGAATGGCGCTTGTGAGTTCCGAAAATCTCGTCGAAAGTCATGGTGACCAAGCCCGCGGCCGGCAGACGAAATCCTTGATTGAGATGACCCAGGACGATTGCCCGGGGGAGCTTAGCCGTGCTCAGCAGCGCATTAACCGGTTGCTCCATCACCGGAACATCGATTTCGTAATGGCCCAGTAACTCTCGCAATCGACCAGCATCCCCCCGGGTTGGCGCAACAAAAATTAGTTTTTGGTCCTGCCATCTACCGAGTCGTTCGACGAGCGGAGCCAACGACGGCTCTTTGCCGTGCTTAATGAGACTTTCGTGCTGGATGTCGTTGGTGAGGAACGAATCAATCGTTAAAGTCGATTCCTGCAAGCGCTCCGACGCAGCCATGATGGTCAATGCTTCGCAATTGACTTGAGCCAAAGGTTCCATGGCAGCGCGCCATTCATGCTCGTGAAGAAAGAGCCCTTCCACGGGTGCCACCAAGCGTCCTTCTTCTTTTGCTTTGGCATTGCGAGCCCAGGCCAACTTCGCAAATCGCTCAACCTCTGCTTCGACCCGATCCGTACCCGCCAGACAAACCAACGTATCGAATGGCAGGTAAGAAAACACCGATGTCAGTTCGTCATAGAAATATGGAAGTAAGAATTCGATGCCGGGAAAAGGAATGCCTTCCTTGATCGAATCCAGCAAAGCATTTTTCTCGTGCCTCTCCATATCCAAATCGATCCCGCGCTGGTCCAGTTTCCTGACGATGTAATCGGTGCCAACTCGCTTGAGCGAAAATTCCTTTACCGGCAACAGCAGAAGATCTTCTAAGACTCCCTCCGAGCGTTGACTCGAGGGATTGAATTCGCGGATGGATTCCAAACGATCGCCATCGAACTCTAGGCGGATCGGCAACTTGTAACCCGGGGAAAATAGATCGATGATGCCGCCACGCACGCTGAAGTCACCATATTCTTCCACCAGCGGAACGTTCTGAAAGCCCCACTGCGCCAGATGCTCAGTTAACGCTTCACGGGACAGATCCTGACCGGCAACAATGTAGAGGTAAGATCGTTTTAGGGCATCTCGCGGGATGACTTTCTGCATCAGCGCGGCAGGGGTTGATATTAAGATAGGCGCTGGCTCTTCAATCAGCTTATAGAGTCCCTCTAGTCGCCCAGCGAGATTGTCGGGATGAGGAGATAACTTCTCGAACGGAAGAACCTCCCACGATGGGAACAGATGAAGCCTTTTACGGAACGGAGCTAACGAGGGCTCCTCACCGATAAAGAAGCTAAGATCGCGATGCAAGTTTTCGGCATCCTGAGCGCTAGCCGTGATGACCAGCATTGGGCGTTTGTTTTGTTCCGCAGCCAGCCCCAACACATAGGCAAGCGCGCCACCCTGAAGACCCTGAAGTCGCTTGGCTCCTGCCCACCGCCCATTGAGAAAGCGACGCAGTGTCTCTTCCAATTGTGAAAGGCTCATTTAGAAAAACCCGAAGCGCCGCACGGCGATAGTTGGTACAGGCTTCTGTCCTCTAACGCCGCTAGCCTCGAGCTCTTTGGCCCAAGCCTCCATCGCCACAACCAGGTCGGCCACCTTGATGTCCAAATAGGTGGGTTGATAATTCTCAAAGCGGATAAGCGCTTGGTAGATTAACTTAACCGGTCCTCTGATCTCGCCGAAATCGTCGATCAACCGGCAAGCCGCAGATAGTTGGATCAATCCCTCGAGAAATGATTTGTCGTTTGTCTCGGCGCTCTGGTAGAGCATCTCCCAGTTTTCGTGAGCCTCAAAAAAACGACCTTGATTGAAAAGATCTATCGCTTCGCGCAAGCGGGCATCCATGGGAATCCGAGACTTTCAAAATAACAACTTCTCATCACACCCTCAAGGTTGATGCAGCGGTAATCGCGCTAGACGAAGTTAAGCGAGGCGTTTTGTTGAACCAGAATTAGCGGGCCAAGATAGCGCATGCGGCGGCGGATGACTGATGAGCAATGCTCAGGTGCGCCGGCAGAGCCTGGTTATCGCGCCGTTGGACTCTCTCGCCAAAGTCGCTTGTCGTAGTTAGCCACAGATGGAACCGCAGCCAACCAGATGCAAATGTCGGATAGCGACAGCACCAAAGCCGATAACCCAAACGAAACAAGATAACTGCCGGTCCAGTCGTAATATACGCCACCCAACCAGGAGCCCAGCGCACCGCCAACACCAACGGCCACTGTCGAGTAACCGAGAATCGAACCAAAGCCTTTGCCGGAAAAGATGTCTGCGGTCAAAGCTGAGAAAATGACCGCCCGGGAACCGAAACCTATGCCAAAGAAGATCACGTAGACGTAAAGTAACCAGGTTTGGCTGGGATCGTGCAGGATCATTAGAGCGCCAACACCGATCAACGTCATCGCAATGTTAAGCGTATAGGCGGCTTGTCTCGACAACCGATCGGCGATGAAACCGAAAACCACCCGACCAAAGCTGCTCGTGATACCCGCGAAACCAAAAATAGATGCAGCCAGCAATTGGCTATAGCCAACCTCCACAACGTGAGCGACTTGATGAGTCACAATGACGGTCGTACCGGCAGCAGCGCAGATGCGCGCGAAGAAAAGTAGCCAAAACTGAAGGCTTTTTAACGCGAGCTTTGCCGTCCATTGCTTTTGCTCACTTCTTTTCTGCCCATGATGGCGGAGCTTTTCGCCGAACGGTCCGTGCTGATAAAAGATCCACACCAACGGCAAGAGTGATATCAAAACCACTGCGGCGTAAATCTCCAAAGCTCGCGCCCAACCATAAGCCGCGATCAGCCATGCGCTGAGCGGCGCCAGAATCATGATTCCCACGCCGGAGCCGGCGTACACGACGCCTATAGCGGAGGCTCGATTTGAGGAGAACCATTCGGAGATCAGAAAGACGTGCGGCACCATGCCGACAAAGGTAAAGCCAAAAGCAGTAATAAGACCAAAGCAGATATACAAGTGCCAAAGTTCGCTTACCTGGCTGCTTAAGAAAAGCCCTAATGCCAAAGTAAAGCATCCGGCGAGCACAATTTTTTTTGCGCCATAACGGTCGAGAAGATATCCGGCAACCGGGGACAACATCGCGTCAATCGTAAGAACAACAGAGAAAATACCGGCGGTTGCGCCTCGGCTCCAGTTGAAGGAATCAAGCAATGCGACGTTGAAAACTCCGAATGAGGAATGCAGCCCGCGCGAAAACCCGAGAACGACAAAGGCAAGAGCAGCAACTAACCAGGGATTGGGAGACAAACGCATGACGTTAGGTGAGCCCTGTCTTGTAGCAAAGTGGAATGTCAGCCACAAGTTGAAACGCGGGCAGGATGGAGGATTCTATCGCCCAATTTCAGTGATCAGTAAAAGCGAATGTGTGCAGAACGCGATGTCTAACAAGTACGAGGATCAGAAATGACCAAGAAGCGGCATGGCCGGATTTCTAATTCAGATTCTCTTTGTCCCTCTTTGCCTGTAGAGGAATCGACAAGACCGCGCGGTCATAATGGTCACGTGCCGCGGCAACAAAAACTCAGATCCAATGAGAAACATCGTATTTACGGGCGCCACCCGCTCATCTTCAATTCTTCGTTCGCTTTATGCACGAAACTAAAGTCAAAAACATCGTTTACTTTCATGTCGCGCTGAGTTTTTGTCGCCCTTTTCATCTCATCAATCATGGGCTGCAAAACTTTTTCTTCGCTGGTACCGTCACGCACAATAAGCTTTGTTTCGATATCATAAATTGCCGCAGCCATTTCACGGTCGTTCGTTTTCAGAAAGTCCATCATGTGCTTCACCGAAGCATCCCGCTTATTGATGAAGAACTGCAATCCCTTCAAACTGCCACGAATGAACTTTGCCATGCGCGCCGGGTGCTGCCTGATCTTCTCTTCCGTGGTCGCCAGACCGCCCTGCAGGGTGGTGGCGTATTCGCTGGCGGATGCTAACTTAACGAATCCATCTTTTTGCGCCCGAACACTGGCAGCAGCATTGAACAATGAGGCTTGGATCGCTTTCGCCTTCATCGCCGGCAGACGAACGTCGTCGCCGCCCATGACGACCAAATTGGCATCTTTCGCGGGATCCATACCATTCTTTTTGAGAATTTCCCGAGTCACAACCGCTAACGATCCTTCGGGCGACATTATAGCAATGGTGCTACCCCGCAATTGAGAGATGGATTTAATATTCGGCTGGGCAATCAAATCCCAACCAGGTCTGTCTTGAAATACGGCAAGTATCTTCACCGGTACATTTCGCGCTGCCGCCGCCATCGCGCTGCCCGCATTAGTGAAGAAGTCCACTTCGCCAGCTAGCGCCGTTCGGATGGCGATCTCGCCACGTATACTCAGGAACTCGACATTGAGGCCCTCTTCTTTGAAGTAGCCCTCTTTGTTAGCGATGAGCAGGCAAATGACCGATGAAGAAAGCGACGGATGCGCAACGCGCATATTTTCTGCGCCAGCGGCAGGACTCCGAGTGAAAAGGAAAAGAGGAAAAATTAGCCACCAAAGCTGAGGTGCTTTAACAGAGACCATCGTCAGATCCCTCCTAGCCTTCATGAGCGGAACGGCCTTCCTCTCGCTTATAGAAAGATTAGAGGATTGGCAAGCGAGAAATTCAGTGTCGCAACCTGATTTACATGAGCGAAATGTTTCAGCAGCCAAGGGTTAATGTTATGGGGAGCTAGTGCTCCGCTCATGAGATCGCAACAAAAATCGACCTTAATTCCAGGATATTTGACCCCAAGACAAAAACGGTGATAATCGTCGGCAATGCAGGCATATAAAGGAGATCCCGATGGTCAATTCAATCTTGGAGTTTGATGTTGCAATTATCGGCGGCGGCGGCGCAGGGATACCCGCAGCGATCGAAGTGGGCCGGGCTGGCGGTACCGCCGCTGTTTTAGAGCAGGCCGAGGAGTGTGGCGGCACTGCGGCGATCTCCGGAGGCGGCTGTTGTATAGTCGGCACGCCGCTACAAAAGTCGCACGGGATCGAAGACACTCCGGATCTGGCGTTTGAAGACTGGGTTAAATGGGGCGGCGGATCGGCGGATGAGGTCTGGGCGCGATACTATCTCGAACATACGCTGCATGACCTTTACTACTGGGCCGAGAATTGCGGCGCCAAGTGGGTTGATATGAAATTCCAGGAAGGAAACCGGGTGCTGCGCTGGCATCGCCCGGAAAACAATGGGCTCGGGTTAATGACCGCACTAATCAAAACTGCCGAGTCGATGCCGAACATCAAGATTATGACGGGTACAGGAGCGGGCAAACTACTCACCAAAAATGGCCGTGTGGTGGGCGTAACCGCCATCAGCAACAATGAAACCATAGAAATCTTCAGCAAGGCAGTTGTGGTTGCTACCGGAGGTTTCAACTCGAATCTCGACATGGTCTTGGAGGTTCGGCCAGAATTCCAGAAATTCAGGGTCATGGAAGGTTCTGGTTTTGGCGCAAAAGGTATCGGTCACAAGATGATTAGGGAACTAGGCGGCTATCTCACCCACATGGATCACATCTGGTTTTATGTATATGCCACCCCAGATTATCGCGATCCCCAACAAAGACGCGGTCTGGTTTTCCGCATGACCCCAGGTTACATCTGGTTCAATCAGCAAGGGAGGCGGTTCCATAACGAATCCGTTACCGGCGGAGCATCGGCTACTCCCGCCCTGCTAGCACAAAACCCGCCGCACGCATGGGCCATTCTCGATCATCCGATGACAGCAAAAATGGATGTGGCCGATCCCTATTATAGGCGCGGCGATGTAATTGACCGTGCCAAAGTGCAGGAGCTACTGGATAATTCGCCCTATATCCGCAAGGCCGATAGCCTGGAAGATTTAGGCAAGAAGATCGAAGTCGATTTAGCTTCGTTTCTTTCTGAAGTCAAAGACTACAATGATGCCTTTGACAGGGGGCTAGAAACCGAACCAAAGTTCGGCAAGTCCTTGAAGCTTTCCAAGAAATTTGACACGCCGCCCTACTATGCGATCCAATTGTTTCCGCTGGCGCGAAAAAATTTCGGCGGCGTCAAAACGGACTTGCGCTGCCGCGTGCTGAACAAGCACTTCGAGCCGATCCCCGGGTTGTATGCGGCAGGTGAGGTTTCCGGTATGGCGGGCGGTCATATCAATGGGCGCAATGGACTCGAAGGGACGATGCTCGGCCCCTCAGTTTTTAGCGGCCGGGTAGCAGGTGCTTGGGCGGCACATGAAGCGGGCTTCGGTCCCGGATTTATTGGTAAGCCCAACCGGCCATAATATCCGCGTCTCACCGGTGAACGGCTGCTTTCCGCCCTGCAGGAACCACTGACTTAAGAATGCGAGCAGGCGGTGTTAGGCGTTGGCTACGCCGTTATACCGTTGTTCAGTCGTGGCGCTCGGCCGAGTGAAAGCCGCAAGCCGCCCGGGGAGGATCTCTGCCGCCAATGCTCTACAACTGCAAATGTGCCGGAATTTCTTCCGTCTAAGATCTAAAAAGTTTAGAGGGCTGCGTCGAACCAAGCTGAAATGCTGGCGCTCGTGACGTCGATCGTTTTTCTAAACGCACATTGGATGCTTTTAAGTCGCCGACGAGAGAGCCCGAGATTGCTTCGAGAGCCCGATTCCAGCCTTGCACCAACGCTTCCGGGTTACGGCCTTCGAGAGGAATAGCGCTATGGTAGCGTTTGTGAAAGACAATTCCACTGGGTAATCCTTCTTGACTGAGGAAAAACTCGATCTCCATCACGGCCTGGGGCGCTCTAACGTCGCGAAAGTCGCCATAGAGAGAATTCACAACAGTCTCCAACGTATGCGTCGGTGCTAACGCATTGACAGAGCCGACGACGAACTTGAACAGTCCCGATTGTGACAATCCTTGGCGAAGCTCCTCGGCAACCAGCACGCCAGGTGATATCAGAAACTCGTTGTAAAAATCCGACTCGTATCGAGCGTCGCTTCGGCGATAGACAAAATTTTTGTCTGCATATCTGGGCGATACACGTGCGTCTGCGATTTGCAGCGTGCCGGTTTCTGCTGGATTTTGGGGCGATGTGTCGAGAGCTAAATCGAGCACGAAGTAACGCTTATCCGGGTAGCTCTTCTCAATGCTGACGCAGCCAATGAAGAGACCAGATGTCGCCAGCCATGTGAACAACAGGCCGATCCACTTTATCATTGCTCGAAGACCTCGGAACGAGGTGGGGGCGCTCCGAAAAAAATCTGAGACGGATATCTTCGCGATTCGCTCGCAAATTCCTGGATATCTGCTGTTACCGCTCGAAGACTTTCCAGCGTAGATTGGATTTGCTGCTGCTGTGTCACGATGAGCCGGTTCAGTTGCCGCAGTGTCTGCTGAAACTGAGTGCTGGTCTGCGGCAGATCCGCTGTAACTGCGTCCAGCCGCAGCGCCACATGATTGATGCTTTCTGATACGCGGGGTAGATCAGCAAGCAGCTGGTTTACCGGTTTTTCAGCGTTCTCGATCAGTTTTCGCGCCGTGCCCGTGGCCGCCGCGGCATCTGCCAACGCATTTTTCAGTTCCGGTGCATGCACCAGCACCCTAAGCTGGCGGTTAGTGTCTCTGATTTCGCTCAGCAGGGCGTTGGCTTGCCTGCCGATTTGTTCCAGATTGGCACCCTCGGCAAGCTTGGTCATGGCGGTCAGAGATTTTTCAACGCTGGCGGTGAGTTGAGGGATATTGAGATCCTCGAAATTGTGCAGGATACGTTCTACCGATTCGCTCAATTGGGTTATCCTACTAGGCGCCGAAGGAATGTATGGATACTTCGGGCGCCAATCAATTTTCAACGGCAGATTACGTTCGGGATCCAGATAGTCCGCTTCGATATAGGCAACTCCCGTTAATCCCTGAGCGGCTAATCTCACGCGAAATCCGTATTGAAGCTCATCTTCGAGGGCCTTATTCGATTGATCTCCGACGGGAAAACCAAAAATGTTTGGTGCAATATCAAAACGAACCAGCACGTAACGATGTCGGGTGGGATATTCTACGCTGGTGAGGGTAATCTGCTCCACTTTGCCAATTGAGACACCGCGAAATTTCACCGGCGAGCCAACGTCCAACCCCTGTACTGATTCCTCGATGTAGGTTTCGGCAAGATTCTTCTTCTGGAAAATCGAACCGAGACCCAAAGCGATCACGCCGCTGATACCGATCAGTACCGCGCTGATTACAAATAGACCGATTTTGAAGTATCCGGGTTTACTCATCCTTGATGTGAGTTGGAGATCTGTCTTGCGCCTGGGTCAAGTTCTCCAAGATGACAGGCGCGAGAAGAATTGACGCACCCGAGGATTATCGCTGTGATCGCGCAGTTCGTGTGGATTTCCCGTCGCGACGATTCCTTTTGTCTGTTTATCCAACATAATAACGCGATCTGCAATCGTAAAGATACTGGATAGCTCATGACTGACGATCACAAACGTTATCTTCAGAGTTCTTGACAGGCTCAGAATCAGCTCATCCAGTTCAGCGGAAGTGATCGGGTCTAGCCCGGCCGAGGGTTCGTCGAGAAACAGCACTCGAGGGTCGAGCGCCATGGCGCGCGCGATTGCCGCTCGCTTCTGCATGCCACCGCTTAACTCTGACGGCATGTGATCGCCGAAGTTTTGGAGACCGACCTGTTTCAGCTTTATCAAGGCTATAAGTCTGATCGCATCGCTCGGCAATCCTGTGAATTCTTCAAGCGGCAGGGAAACGTTTTCTATAACAGTCATCGACCCGAACAACGCACTGCTCTGATACATCACGCCGATCTTTCTTAGAATCGCGAGCCGATCTCTCCCTTCAGCAGCGATGATATCTTGTCCATCGATTAAAATGTGCCCGCTGGCAGGTTTGTAGAGGCCGATTAAATGTTTTAGCAGCGTGCTTTTCCCGGAGCCGGAGCCGCCAAGTATCACAAAAACGTCACCGGCGGCTACCGTAAAACTTACATGATTGAGAATCATTTGGCTGTTGTATGTCACCGTAAGATCTTCAACCCGGATAATTTCCCTCTGCTCTTGTTGCATGTTGCGTGCTAGATGCCGAGGTAGTAGTAGATTACCGAAAAAATACCATCGGCGATTACGATGAGAATAATCCCGCTCACCACGGCGCGCGTGGTCGATTCACCGACCGCGCTGGCGCCCGTTTGGGCCTGAAGTCCGCGCAGGCAGCCGATTGCGGCGACAAGAACGCCGAATGCAAATGATTTTGCCAGGCCGCCAAGCAGATCACCGTAACCAACTGCCAGTTGGAGCTGGTTCCAGAAAGTGATCAGCGGAAATCCCAGCGAAAATAGCACCACCGCGCCTCCTATCAACCCGACGAGATCGGCGAAAATGGTAAGGAGCGGGGTCATGAGAACCGCAGCGATCACTCGCGGCACTACCAGAAAAGGAACGGGCTCCAATCCCATTGTCTTCAGGGCGTCGAGTTCTTCCCGAACTTTCATGGTTCCCAATTCCGCTGCAAACGCCGAACCCGAACGTCCCGCCAAGACGATGGCGGTCATGAGCGGACCAAGCTCGCGCAGGATTGCAAGACCGATTAAATTTGCGACAAATATCTGTGCGCCAAACTGGCCCAAGGGTATCGCGGCCTGAAATGCCATAATCAGGCCCATAAGAAATCCGATCAGCGCGACAATCGGCACAGCGTTGACTCCAACCGATTCGGCGATACGCAAGGTGTCTCGCAAGCGAGCGGCTCGCGGCTTGACCGTGGCACGGGCCAGAGCCGCTGCCAGCTCACCGACGAATATGACCAAGCTGTAAATGTCGTGGCAGATTTCAACTATCGAGCGGCCGATCTCTTCGATCAACGAAGTTGCTTGTTCACCGTACTGGCCGGCGGCGGCTAAATCTGCCGACTGCCAATCTTCTACGAGCGCCTGGAGCTCAGGCTGCAGCCCTCGAATTTCAAAGTCTCCTCCGGACCGGAGTTGCTGATCACGCATATGGATTAACAGAGCTACGCCGGAACCGTCGCAGTAATCGAGTCTCGAGGCATCCAACAAAACCATTGGAACTTTGGCGCTGGCAACGGTATCCCTTG
>JAICEJ010000005.1 GCA_025924215.1 Candidatus Binatia bacterium | reverse complement strand
GACACAGCGGCATCCTTAAAGACATCCGTACCGATGATCTCGGCGCCTACATCATCGCCAAGCTCGTCGAAAGAACCGGCGTCAACAAGGAAGAAATCGAAGATGTTTACTTCGGCTGCACCAATCAAGCGGGGGAGGATTCGCGCAATGTCGCCCGCAATGCTTCACTCTTAGCCGGCCTCCCCTATAGCATCCCCGGCGCAACGGTCAACCGTTTGTGCGGCTCGGGCCTGGAAGCGATCAACCAAGCGGGCCGTGCCGCCGAAACTGATCATGGAGACTTGTTCGTCGCCGGCGGTGTCGAAAGCATGACCCGCGGCCCTTGGGTCATGGGAAAGCCCACCACTTCTTTTCAACGCGGCGATGTGACTCTGTACGATAGCTCGCTGGGCTGGCGCTTTCCCAATAAGCGGATGGGCGAGCTGTACTCCCTGATCAATAACGGCGAGACCGCCGAGAATGTCGCCGAGAAATACCAAATCAGCCGCGAGGACCAAGACGCATTTGCGTTATCCAGTCATAAGAAGGCTTTAAAAGCGCAGGACCAAGGGCTGCTTCGAGACGAGATCATTGCCGTCGAGATTCCACAGAGAAAAGGCGCGCCCCTAGTGCATGACAAAGACGAAGGACCCCGCGCCGACACTTCATTGGAAAAGCTCGCGGCTCTGCAGCCTTCCTTTAAAAAGGGCGGCTCGGTGACGGCTGGCAATTCCTCGCCGCTCTCCGATGGCGCAGCGGCTTTGCTGATTGCCACCCGTGAAAAAGCCGAGCAACTGCGACTCAAGCCGATGGCCCGCATCATCGCCTCTGCGGCCGCGGGCGTTCACCCTAACTACATGGGCATCGGGCCGATTCCAGCGGCTCAGAAAGCCATGAAACGCGCCGGACTCACTATAGATCAAATCGATTTAGTCGAAATTAACGAAGCCTTTGCTTCACAGGTGCTCGCCTGCGCGCGAGAGCTCGGCATAGATCTAAAAAAGTTAAACGTCAACGGCGGCGCCATCGCTCTCGGACATCCTCTCGGATGTAGCGGCGCGCGCATCATGACCACGCTGGTTCACGAGATGAAGAGACGCCGCAGCCGCTATGGGCTGGCCACAATGTGCATCGGCGTCGGTCAAGGCATCGCGACGATTGTGGAGCGTATCAACTGATTTTCGGTCAAGCTTCCGGGCAAGATAATCGTGCGCGGCCAGCCGAGAAAGCTCGCTGAACACCACCGCCGTTATTGCTAGTTCGCTCATCCCTCGCAGCGCATGAGGTTGTCGAAAAAATCCATTTCGCTTGCGCTGGGCGCGGTCATCTTCGCCGCCGTCGCGCTGGTGTACTGTGTCAATCTTCTTGTCGCTACCAAGCGTGATCTCGTCTATGAGGAACTCCAAAGGTTCGCCGGCAAAGACGTCGCTTTCGACGAATTCGAAGTGACGTTGCTGACTGGACTCGGTTTTTCCGCAAAAGCATTCCGAATCGCCGACAGCCCGGTTTTTGCCGCAACTCCATTGCTACGAGCAAAGGAACTCAGGATGGGTGTCAGCCTGCTCTCCCTGATGCTCGGCAGAATCGTGATCAATAAACTAACCTTCATCGAACCGGAGTTTCAGATCATCACCAACGAAGAGGGTGTGATGAATATCTCGTCCCTGGAAGACCGGAAACAGCTTGTCGACTTGCCAAAAGCACGCTCGTCCGCTTCAAAAAGAGAGCTCAGCTCAGTCAATTTTGTTGTCACCAACTTCCAAATTAAGAATGGTCGCATAGACTTTATCGATCGTTCGGTGCGCGCACCGGCGGAAATGCAGATCAAGCGCGTCGACATAAATCTCCAAGGAATCAACCCCAATGGCCGAGCGAAAATGACCTTGGCCGCGTCGTTAAGCGAAAGTTTGGGTCAGGACGTGCGAGTAGCCGGATATTTAGGCCCATTCGCTCGGGGCAAAGGATGGAAAGAACAGCCCGTCGAAGTCAATGTGGAGTTCGACTCGTTATTTGTGCCGCTACTCACCCGGGCCGTTCCTTTCTTCCGAGACAAAATTCCGCCGGAGCTCGATATCGCCGGGCCGCTATCGTTGCGCGCCAAGCTAACCGGCGTCCTGGCTCGCCCCCAGGTTCTAGACTTTATCGTCAAAGCGCCGATCTTGGGCTCTTTAGACTATAACGCGGTCCTGAAGGGCTCGGCAGATCTTTCCGCAAACGGAGTCTGGTCAGAAGCTCAACTCAAGGGCAATCTTCTTCTAAGTTCCATCGATATCACGCGTCTTCAAGGCACGAGCATGCTTCAGGATCTCTTGCCTATTGCTCTTAGCGGCGATGGTGAAGTCAGCGTCGAGAGTATCATCGAAGGAACATGGAATAGGTTGCGCTTGGGGACAATAGTGCGGGCCAGGAACAGTGAGATTCGTTACGGCACTTGGCTGCGCAAGCCAAGAGGAACCGCCGCTGAATGGTCATCGAAAATTTCACGGCAGGATAACCGATTTGTTGTTCACGAATCGGTTCTGACATTGGGCAGCACCAGAACAAATCTCTCAGGCGTTTATGAATATGGCTCGAGGGCTCGCCTGCAGATCAGAGCCCGCGCCGATCAGTCCGATTTGTCTCAGGTGCTCGAGCTCTTTCCAGCGCTGCAGTCGTTTCGAGCAACCGGGAACTTGCATGGCGAAGTTCTCGCTACGAAAGTGATGATCGGCGACTCGTCCTGGAGTATGAACGGCAAGCTTGAGATCAGTGAAGCGGAGTTAAGAAATGAGAACAGCAGGCGTAAGCTAGAGCGCCTAAGGGCCAGCCTTCTCTTACTTGGCAAGCAGGCGCGCATCGAACACGCCGCGTTTCGGATCAGGTCTTCTGACTTCGAACTGACAGGAGCAGTGGCCGATCTGGCGACTCCCACGCTAACCTGCGAGCTTCGCTCAGCGAATTTACATCTGGCCGATCTTGCCGATTTTCCAGTGGCGAAATCGGATCGGCTGCAAAACGTCAGATTGAGCGGCAAGCTTACATTGGAAGACGGGACGCCACGGATGCGAGGCACGGTGTCGTCGTCGGAGGGTACGCTGCACGATGTCCCGTATCTCGACCTGCGTAGTGTCATAGCTTGGTCGGCAGCAGAGACCAGCCTCAGAGATCTTTCTTTTCGCGCTTTAAACGGCAACTGGCGCAGCCGCGATGTGTCAATCACTCAGACCGGCAAATCTCAACGCCTGGAACTCTCCTCTCAATTAACCTCGGTGGATCTAACGGCTTTACTCACAAGCAAACTGCCGGCGTCCAAAGATCTCATAGACGGTCAGCTCAATTTCCAAGGAGAATTCAGTGCTGAGGCGCACAACGGCGGAATGAAACCCGGCTCTTTGCAAGGCTCTGGAGAAACCCGGATTCAGGGCGGAACACTCAAAAACTTCAATCTGATCGCGCTCATGATCTCTCGAATCGGCAGTTCTGGGTCGCCGATCTCGCTTCAGCTCTCGCCGAGTTTAGCCGAGTTGGCGAAATCCAAAGACACCCCCTTCGAAAACATCGAGGCGCGGGTCGTATTCGATCAAGAAGTCATTCGCACCGAAGATTTACAGCTTACAACCGCAGACTATCGGATCAAGGCAGCGGGGTGGATGATGCTTGACCAGGTAACCCGATGGAACGGAATGTTGGTCTTGTCGCTCCGAATCAGTCAAGAGCTCTTGCGCGAGACCAAGAGTCTGCGCTATCTCATAGACCGGAGCGGTCAAATCAATTTGCCATTCCGTGCCGAAGGCACTCTGGCGAACTTGCGAGTACGACCCGACAGCCGCATCATCGCGCAGATCGTCCGGCGCGGGTCTCTACCGAAAACGATCGAGCCACCGCCAATCGACAACCGACCCGAGGCGCAAGAACAGAAAGAATCCCTTCCGGCAGAACTCGAGCAATTTTTGAGCCGCTAAGGCATGAGCTTGGTTCCCATCTACTTGGAAATTTGCCCTAAAGATATCGCTTATATCAAATTCATTTTGGAGTCCTACGAAGAAGTCGGCATCATTCGCACGATCGATCGCAAGAAGGCCATCGTCGTACTTTTAGCCGTTTCGGACTTTATCGAGGTTGCCCGCGCGATAGTAAAATCACTGCAGCAGGAAGTCACCTTGATCGAAATCCCGCCTCCGCCGGACCTAAGCGATGACTGGCTGATGACGGAGCTTGCGATTGATCCGTGACGGAGGTGATCATCACTTCAGTCAGAACTGATTGCAAACCGTTAGTTCCATAAGATCTTGAAATTATATGGCGCGCAGATCCGCAACCGCAGCGACAGAATCGCCGCAGGTACTAGAAAAAATTTCCAATCTCTTTCAGGGAAAGCCGCGCCTGCGCTTAACCCCGGTAGAAATTTCCCGAAGGACCGGCTTCAAACAGGACGACCTACAAACCATCATCGATTCCTTGCGCCGGCTGGTGCGCGAAGGAAGATTGGTCCGACTAAAGAAGAACCACTACGGATTACCCGATAGCGATAACCTGATGACGGGCAGAGTCCACGCCCATCCCGACGGCTACGGGTTCCTCATTCTCGACGAAAAGAACGCTGTGGATCTCTACTTAAATCGGCGCGAGATGCGTCGTGTCATGCATGGCGATCGCATAATGGTACGGGTTGATCGGAACAAACGGGGCGGCGTGGAAACTCACATAGTCCAGGTGCTCGAAAGGGCTCACAAGCGTCTGATTGGTACTTACGATGAAATCGAAGGTCATGGCTACTTAGTCCCGATGGAGCCGAGAATCGCTCCGGTGATCCCGCTAACCCGAGGGCATGAGCGGCCCGAAAAGGGCAAGATCATTGCTGCTGAAATTTCTCGCTACGGGACCGCGACGTCGCCGCCACAGGCCGAGATCCTGACAGTCATCGGCGATCCGGACGATCCCGAGGTGCAGGTGCAATCGATAGTCTTCCGTTATGGACTAAGCACCAGCTTCCCGCCGGAGGTCCACCGAGAGACAAGCAGCGCCTCCTTTGTTGTCAGTGCTGATGAAATCGCCTCCCGTACAGACCTGCGCGGTTTGCCGATTGTCACCATCGATGGTGAGCGGGCACGCGACTTCGATGATGCCGTTTACGTGCGCAAGACCGACGAAGGTTATGAGCTCTACGTTTGCATTGCTGATGTCGCGTATTATGTCAGCCCCGCCACCGCCCTGGACCAGGAAGCTTACAGCCGGGCCACCAGCGTCTATTTTCCCGACCGTGCCATCCCCATGCTTCCGGAGGCGCTGTCCAACGGCATCTGCAGTCTCAATCCCCATGAGGACCGGCTGACGAAAACCGCGTGCATTGAATACAGCGCCAAAGGCGAAGTCATCGACAGCCGCTTTTTCAATTCGGTGATCCGCAGCCGAGAGCGCATGACCTATACCGATGTGCGCCGAATCCTGGTAGATCGTGATCCCGCAACAATCGAACGCTATGCCGATCTCGTGCCCCAGTTTGAATTGATGGAAGAGCTCACACGGCTGCTTTTTGACAAACGCAAGGCTCGCGGCAATCTAGATTTCGATCTACCGGAAGCGGAGATCATTCTCGACATTCAAGGAGTGCCGGAAGACATCATCCGCGCCGAGCGCAACATCGCTCATCGCATCATCGAGGAATTCATGATCGCCGCTAACGAGGCGGTGGCGCGTCATTTAACCGCAAAGGAGTTTCCTGCGCTTTATCGCGTGCACGAGGGACCGGAGAAAGAATCTCTTGAAGAGGTAGCGCCCTTCCTATTGAGTCTAGGATACCGGCTGCCGCTGAAGAAAGACAAAATCGCGCCCCTGGAAATACAAAACCTGCTCGAGGCTGCCCGCGGCAAGCCCGAGGAGAGAGTGCTCAACCGTGTGCTCTTGAGAGCAATGAAACAAGCGCTGTACCAACCCGAAAACATCGGCCACTTCGGACTCGCTTCCAGATGCTACACGCATTTCACTTCGCCGATCCGGCGCTATCCCGATTTGCTCGTGCACCGGATGCTCGACAAAGCGCTTCGCGGCGAGAAATTGACAGGCTCCGCGCGTGAAGATCTCTCGTCCTACCTAGTAGAAGCCGGCAAGCACACTTCCAATAGAGAGCGAAATGCCATGGATGCCGAACGAGAAATGGTCGCGCTGAAGAAAACCCAATTCATGATGGATAAGATCGGTGATGAGTTTAGCGGCTTCATCACCAGCTTGACGAACTTCGGATTTTTCGTCGAGCTCGACAGCTATTTCGTTGAAGGGCTAGTGAAAATCGCATCGCTTACCGATGACGACTATTACTATTACGCAAAAGAATACCTGATTAAAGGCTTGCGTCACGGGCGAAAGTTCCGTTTGGGCGACAACGTGCGGGTCAAGGTCGCGCGCATCAATGCGTTCCGGAACGAAATCGATTTTGAATTGAGTTCACTCGTAGCGCAGCGCGTCGATGGGATCTAAATTCGCCGCTTTTCTGGCGGGATAGAAGCCGAAGAATACTCCGACGGCGCCGGAAAAGAAAAAGGCGATGGCAATGATGGTGGTGCTGATGTGAGTCGGCCACTGCGCCCAGTCATTGAGGATCTCGGAGCTGCCGATACCGAGTAATATCCCGATACAGCCTCCGGTTGCCGCCATGACCACGGCCTCCACCAAAAATTGCAGCATGATGTCTTTGCGGCGCGCTCCCACCGCCATGCGAATGCCTATTTCACGAGTGCGCTCTGTCACCGAGACAAGCATGATGTTCATGATGCCAATCCCTCCGACCAGTAGAGAGATCGAAGCCACGGTGCCAAGCAGCACGGCCATGACCCGCGCGCTGCTTGAGGCAGCCTCGGCGATGTCCGATAGATTGCGAATATAAAAATCGTCGTCACGATCCGGCCCGATGCGGTGTCGCTGGCGCAAGAGCGCGGTGATCTGTGCTTGCGCCTCCGGAAGGCGCTCGGCATTGATCGCAGAGGCAACGATACTTTGCACGAAAGTGATACGCATCAACCGTTTTTGCATGGTTGTATAAGGAATGATAATCGTGTCGTCTTGATCAGTGCCCTGGCTCGTTTGTCCTTTGGGCGCAAGCACGCCTACGACCCGAAATGGGATGTTTCGGATACGAATGACTGCATCGATGGGATCGTCACTCCCGAATAACTGATTAACCACGGTCTCGCCGACTACCGCTACCTTGGCGGCGCTCTCAATATCGCCATCGTGAATAAATCGTCCTTCGGCGACCTGCCAATCGCGAATCTGCTGAAATTCCGGCCCAACTCCTTGTGTTAAGGTCAGCCAGTTAAGATTGCCCGCCACAATCTGTTCGTTGCGACGCAACGCCGGCGAGGCGAAGGCAACGGCAGGCAGCTCTCGCATCATCGCTTTGGCATCGCCATCAACAAGTGTGTTGACACCTCCGGACCCCGTCCGTACCCCCCCCTGCACAGAGGTGCCGGGCAAGATAATCAATACGTTGGTTCCCAGACTGGCGATTTGAGACCGAATAGTAGCCTTGGCTCCTTCACCGATCGCCACCATTGCGATCACGGCGCCAACTCCAATGATAATGCCAAGCATCGTCAGAAAAGCGCGCAATTTGTTCCTCATTAGAGCACGGAGCGCGATCCGCAGTGTCATGAACAACATTGCTCAGGGCTCCATTGATGACCGAAGTGATCCGGTGGGGCGGTCTGAAACCACCAAGCCGTCCTTGAAATGAATTTGACGCTTGGCATACTGGGCAATGTCGGTTTCATGAGTCACTAAAACGATGGTGATGCTTTGCTCGCGGTTGAGCTTTTGAAACAATCCCATGATCTCCGCGCTGGTGGCGGAATCGAGATTTCCGGTGGGCTCGTCGGCGAGAATCAACGACGGTCGGTTCACCAGGGCTCTCGCGATAGCCACACGCTGCTGCTGCCCGCCGGAGAGTTGATTGGGCGTATGACCAAGACGCTCACTGAGACCGACCAGTCCGAGCACTTCCAGGGCACGCTGATGTCTTTGCTTGCCGTTACAGCCGCTGTACATCATCGGCAGTTCAACATTTTCCAAGGCGGTGGTGCGTGCTAGCAAATTGAAGCCCTGAAAGACGAAACCGATATGCTGGTTGCGAATTTCCGCCCATTGATCCGCGGTCAATGCTCCGACTTCATCGCCATCAAGAAAGTACTTTCCGCTGGTCGGGCGATCGAGACAACCCAGTATATTCATAAAGGTCGACTTGCCTGAGCCGGAAGAACCCATAACCGCGACGAACTCGCCACGTCCGATAGTAAGAGTGACGCCGCGCAGCGCCGGCACCTCCATGTCGCCCATGCGGTATTTTTTCACCAGATCTTTGACCCGGAGGAGCTCGGTCATCGCAATCCGAAACCACGGGGCCGCTGCGGCTGAAATGGGTTGGCGACCGCTGGACCGCTAGAATCAGCGCTGCTCATGCCGATGATCACCGGATCATTTTCTTTGACATCGCCGCTTCTAACTTCGGTTCTCGATCCATCGGTAATGCCCAGCTGAATTTCAACTGGTTGAGCTTTATCGTCCTTGAGGAGATAGATACGCGCCCGCCTGGTTCCCCCGCCCCCAGCGCCACTTCCACCCGCGGCGCTTTGACGGCTGGTCCGCCGCTCGCCCACCTTTGGCGCGGTTCGGCTCTGTTCGCGGCGCAGAAGTTCCTGCGCTTCTTCTTTCTCCTCAGGTGGTTTGAAGCGCATTGCCATATTCGGGATGGTCAGGACATCTTCTTTTCGGCTGACCAGAAATTGCACATTGGCAGTCATACCGGGTTTGAGCAGCAATTCTTTGTTGTCGATGCGGACGACCGCTACATAGGTCACCACATTTTGCACGACAATGGGCGCATTGCGCACCTGATGCACGCGCCCCCTAAAGCGTCGCGACGGAAAGGCGTCCACCGTGAACGTGACTTCCTGCGCTTCTCTAACGTTGCCGACATCCGCCTCATCGACATTGGTATGAACTTCCATTCGCGCCAAGTCGTTGGCAATCGTAAACAGCGTCGGCGCCTGAAGTGAAGCCGCCACCGTTTGACCGACATCGACGTTTCTTGAGATCACGAGTCCGTCGACAGGCGAGCGAATCACCGTGTTGTTGAGATCCACTGTCGCTTGCTTCAATGAGGCTTGAGCCTGCGCAGCCTGCGCCCGGTTCACCTCCACCTGGGCAACGGCGGCGTCGTACGCCGCCTGCGCCGCGTCAAGATCGCTTTGCGCCATCAAGTCTTTCGTTCTCAGCTGCCGGTTGCGCTCGAGGGTACGCAACGTATCGGCCACGCCAACCTTACTTTTCTCGATATTCGACTGCGCCGCGAGCAAATTCGCGCGCGCCTGATCTTCGGCAGCTCTGAATTTATCCTGATTGAGTTGAGCGACAATCTGTCCGGCTTTTACTTTGGTGTTGAAATCAGCGAAGAGCTTTTCGATGGTTCCGGACACCTGGCTGCCGACTTGCACAGTGACCACCGCCTGCAGAGTTCCGGTTGATGAGACCACCTGGGTGATACTTGCCGTTTGTACCGGCGTGGTAACGTATGGGGGTTCTTTGGGGCTATCGCTTAGCTGCCACCAGCCGGCGCCACCCACCCCAATGACGCTTGCCGCTGCGATCCAGGCGATGGCTTTTTTGCGATTCACTATTTTTCTTTCAAGCCTCGGAAAACTTTCGTGGCAAAATCGTTGGGATCACGCTGACTCATTCGGCGGTAAGTTAATCCGGTAGTTATCTCGGCATTGGGTTCCTGATCCTCGATCACCTGCTCCAGAGTCACGCGAAAGCGTGAAACCGCAGGGGTGCCGGACATTTCAGCTTCGGTCTGGCTCACCGTTCCCTTAAGATAATAATTCAGCGCGTGATCGTTGATCATCAAGGTCACCTTACCGCTTTGCCTGAGATTATTAGCCGTTGAGCTGTTCTTCCACAGCGCCATATCGATAGTACGTGGATTCTTGGCCACCATTTCGTAATACGACAGCAAAGCCGGATGAGGCCAGCCGTATTCATCCACCGTGAAAATCGGGATGATCTTACCTTCATAGGATCCCACATCCCGTCCATCCAACCGGCTCAATAGCTCTGCGGTCAACTCATTGCCCAGCATTTGCGACATTGTCCATCCTTTGCTACGCCTGCTCCGTCAACTCCAACTCCTGCCTTTTGCCGAAGCCCTGTTCGTTATCGATGAAATATATTTTCTCAGGAACGACGCAGTAAAATTTGACTTTAAGAAAGGCCTGGTAAAAAACTCCGCTGCCGGGGGTCGTGAAAAGCTTAATCACCTCAGGATACTTGCGCGCATAAACGGCCATCGCCTTGGTTTTCTCGAGAGTCGAATCCACCAGCAGCGCTTTTCCCTCCGACTGAATCCCCTTAATCCGGCGCCAATCCTTGTAATCCTCTTGGACGGTGACTGCAACTCGCGCGTTGACAGCGAGATTTTGACAATGGCGCGATTGCGGCGCCGAAAAAAAATAGAGCTTCCATTCTTCACTGGCATAAAACACCGTGGCTGCCCACGGCACATCGTTGGCGCAAGTCGCCAACGTCATGGTGTTATGAGTCTGGAGGTAATGGATAACCTGCTGCTTTAGGTCGTCAGGCATAGAAGCTACGGAACCAAATGAGCATAGAATTTATAGAGTCGAACGGAACTCGAGACGCTCACAGGGATCGCCGCAACAATGGAGTTCTACGTAGAGCGCCAAGATCACGAGCGCCGACACACAACATCGCCACCTTGATCTCGTAGATAATCGAACGCAGCGATTTTACTACCTTTTCGACGGACTCTAATGCCGGCGCCAGCAACGGTTGACCCAAAGCGGCCATGTCGGCCCCAAGAGCTATGGCTTTCGCCATGTCCAAGCCGGAGCGAATGCCGCCGGAAGCGACCAGTGTCATCTCCGGGAGGACTTCCCGTACCGAAATCAGGGACTGATCGGTTGGAATACCCCAGTCGGCAAACGAGACATCCACCGGCTGCCCGGCCTTGGCGGCCCTGGAGGCTTCGACCGCGTACCAAGAAGTTCCGCCCTTGCCCGCGACATCGATGGCTTTGACGCCCGCGCGAGCAAGCCGCACAGCAACTTCGGCCGAGATGCCGCTGCCGACTTCTTTGGCGACCACCGCTACCTCCAGATCACGACAAATCGCCGCTATTTTAGCCGTCAAGCCGGAAAAATTGCGGTTGCCCTCCGGCTGGACAGCTTCTTGGAGAACGTTCAGATGTAAAATTAGGGCATCCGCACCGATCATTTCAACGGCGCGTCGACAGTGATCCAGACCGTAACCGTAATTGAGTTGAACAGCACCCAGATTGGCTAGCAGGAGGATGTCCGGGGCAACTTCCCTGACTTGAAAAGATTCTGCGGCCGATGGTTCCTCGATGGCGACGCGCTGCGACCCGACCCCCATCGCCAAACCAAGCTCTTGCGCCGCGGCCGCAAGGTTGCGGTTAACCGTTCGCGCCAAGCTGAAGCCGCCAGTCATCGACGAGATCAGTAAAGGCGCCTTCAGTCGCTTGCCCAGAAAGGTTGTCTCGGTGTTGATTTCGTCTATGTCGAGATCGGGCAATGCGTTGTGAACAAAGGTATAGGAACCGAGACCGGATCCTGTTGGATCCAAAATTGTTTTGCTGTCGAGACACAGCTCGAGATGTTCTTTTTTTCGCTGTTGGGTCTTGGTGAGAGCTTTGTTCTCTCGGCGGCTTGGCATGTCGAGCAGAGCAGCGCTTTACGACTGCTTTTTGATCCGCTGGCTGGCCTTGGCGGCCGCCAGCGTGGTGGTTTTTCCGGCATCAGGATGACGAGTCATTCCTTCGTCATCCCATCGGTGAAATAGTTTCACATCGATGCCGAACTGATCCAGAATACGAGTGACTGTCTGATTGATTACGTCGTCCAATGTTTTAGGTCGGTGATAAAAAGCCGGCACCGGTGGAAAGATAACCGCCCCCATTCGGGTCAGCGACACCATCGCCTCGAGATGGCCCAAGTGGAGCGGGGTTTCTCGTACTACGAGGACAAGCTTTTTGCGCTCCTTTAATACCACATCAGCGGCGCGCACTAGGAGGTCGCCCCCGAGCGAATGCGCAATACCGCTCATCGACTTCATCGAGCACGGCGCGATGACCATGCCTTCGGTGCGAAAGGAACCGCTCGAGATGCTGGCTCCGACATTGTTAACGTCGTGAACGACATCCGCCATTGCCTCGACATCCTTAGACGAGTACGGAGTCTCCACCTGGATCGTCATTCGACCCGCTTTGCTCAAAACCAGATGAGTTTCGATCTCAGCCAATTTCGCCAGGATCTCGAGCATACGAACGCCATAAATGGCGCCGGTGGCTCCGGAAATACCAACGATCAGTCGCTTTTTGTTATTCAATCGTCAAACTCCAAAACCAAGCGATCACCATCCTTGACAGAGAGCGCATCTTTTATTCGAACTTGGGCAACGACTTCGATTTTGTCTTTTGGATAATCGACCACGGCAGGAAGTAGTACAGCTCCCCTGACCGTTTCCTGGCCGTCGGCCAATCGCCGTAAGCTGACAAAATAAAGCCCAGCGCTACAGAAGCCGGTCGGGACCGGCGCCAGTGGCACCGCCGCAACGTCTCTCTGGATTTGCTCCCACAGCCGCGCATCCTGCGGCGTTGATGGCTGCAGATTGAGAGTAGCCGGGTACGGCGCAAAGCCTAAACTTTCCCGAAGCGCTTCCTGCACCCAATCTAGCGCCATAAATTTGGACGCTTGGCCCAGGTCCGAAAAAATCACACCTTCGATTCTGCGCGACACTGCAGCGTCCGTTAAACAAGTGCCGGCTCAATGGCCAGAGAGCGATGCCGCCTTGCCGCCGCGACGAACCTTGACCACCTCAGCCAGAATTGACAATGCAATTTCGGCCGGTGTCTCGGTTGCGATATCCAGACCTATCGGAGCGTACACCCGCTCGATGACTTCCTCGGCGATTTTCTCCTCGTCCCGGAATCTTTGAAAGCAGGCCTTGATTCGGCGCCGGCTACCGATCATACCGATGTATTTCGCTTTACTGTGAAGGATCTGGCGCAGACAAGGTTCATCATATTTATGTCCGCGGGTAATCAGGATGATATAACAGGATGGAGTAATCGTCATCTCTTTCAACATTTGCGCCATATCACCAACCAGCACTTCATCAGCCGCCGGAAACCTGTCGCGATTGGCATAAAGGAGGCGATCGTCAATGACAGTAACGTGAAAATCTAGAACCTTGGCGATTTGAACTAGAGGCACAGCGATATGGCCGGCACCGACAACAATCAGCTTGGGCGGCGCCAACATGACTTCAAAAAAAACCTGAAGTCTTCCGGCCTCGGGTATTTCAATTGCAATGAGCTTGGACTTCTCCCCGCTTAGTATCGCCTCGCTCTCACGAACAATCCGCTCAACCGCGCGCGAATCGCTGATCGTCTCGGTTTGGCTTTTGCCGTCCACTACCAGGCATTTAGCGCCAGCTTGAATACGGTCGCTTCCCTCCGCTTCGACGATCGTCGCAAGAACAGCGGATAGGCCTTGCTCGCTGATCCGCACCAATTCTTCAGAAAGGGCGCTCATTCCTTGGCCACTGGCTCCCGATCGCTCTCTTCCCACCAAGGATCGACAAAAATATTCATGATTCCGCCGCAAACAGCCGGGCTGTCGGACGATATGTCATCGAGCAGATCTACACGCACCATTCTCGGTTTGCGCGTTCGGATGACTTCAATAGCTTCGCGCTTGACGTCTGCCTCACCGCAACCACCGCCAATAGTGCCGAGAATTTCTCCCCAGGCTGTGACCACCATTTTCGCGCCGACTTCTCGCGGAGTCGAGCCTTTGGCCGAAACGATAGTCGCCACCGCGACTGTTTCACCTTTATCGAGAAACTCTTTTACCTGATGATAAACCGAGTCCTTCTTCTTGGCTTCCAAAACGGGGTCCTCAAAGCACGTTCCTTGACCTGACATGATTTTCCTCCGTGGCGACGATTTCAAGCCACCATCTTCTGTAAAGTGCGCCCCAACGCAACTAAACTGTTGAGATTATGAACCGACAAGAACAGATCGATGTACGGCAAAGCCGCCTGCATTCCCTTGCACAAGGGCTCATAATTTTCACTGGCAAGCAGCGGATTGAGCCAGATCACTTTCTTACATCGACGCTTTAGATCCTGCATCTGCCGCTCTAGTAGGCTAACGTCGCCCCGGTCCCAACCGTCACTGATGATAACGACGATGGTTCGGGAGGTCACCATGGCCGGAGCAAAATTTCGGTTAAAGGTTTGCAGAGAACGGCCGATGTTGGTCCCGCCGGACCAGCCCAAAATGCTGCCGGAGATCTGCTCCAGCGCATTGGCAATATCCTTGGTGCGAATCAGATGGGTGATACGGGTAAGCGAGGTACTAAAAACAAACGTCTCAACACCCCACAGCTCATTCTGCAATCCGTACATGAATTGAATCAAAAATCGACTGTAACAATCCATCGAGCCGCTGACATCACAAAGCAGCACCACCTTGGTTTTTTTGATGCGGCGCTTGCGGTTAACCAACTCGACCACGTCGCCGCCGTATTTGATATTTTTTCGCAAGGTCCAGCGCGGGTCCACTGTCGCCCCTTTGCGCGAGTGTTTCTTGCGCCGGCTGATCTGGGTGGCAATTTTCGTGGCAATCAGCAAGATTGCGCGGGCGATCGCGCGACTCTCCTCGACACTCATTTCGCTAAAATCTTTGCGGTTGAGCAATTCTTGGGCGCTGTAGGTCGGAATCGAAAACTCGTCCAAATTCTCCAACTCGACATTCTCTTTCGCAGGCGTGTCAGCAAAGGCTTCATCCAACCCCTCCTCCTCGCCGCCTTCTTGCGCCTGAGATTCGGTGGGCGTTCCTTGAATCTCGAGCGTCTCCATCGGCACCCGCTCGTAGTTCTGTTCGCGCCAGAAGCAATCGAAGACCATGTCGAAGACGGGAAAATCCTCCACTTGAGAAATCAAATTGGACCGCAGAAGAGCGCGAAAATCCTCCTTCTCGCCGATATCCACTAAATCGAGCGAGCGGGACGTGTCGATGACTTGGCTCAAACTTACCTTCACCCCCAATTGCTTCAGAGCGCGCCCGAAGGCGAGTAAATTGGCCACAGTGCCGTGTCCACGCACCGCCGCAAAATTGTTGACTGCAGCTGCAACGAGTTCTGGAGTGATTTCCATATCCGCTAACTCATCAATTCGGGCGAAGACCTGAGCAATGTATCCAAATTGAGATGTTTGCCTTCGATTTGCTCTTTCAGATGGTGTAGATCTTCTCGATATTTAAATACACAGCCCATTGTTTCAACGACGGTCTTGTCGTCCAATCCCTTTCGGTTGAGGGCAATCAGAGCTGTCGCCCAATCCAATGTTTCGGCCACGCCGGGTCTTTTGTAAAAATTCATCTCGCGAACCCGCTGCATAAAAGCGCAGATCTGCTTGGCCATTGCCGGGGCGACTTCTGGGAACTTGGTCGAAATGATCTCCAGCTCCTTTTCAAAAGTTGGATACTCGATCCAATGATAAAGACAACGTCGCTTTAGGGCATCATGAATTTCGCGGGTCCGATTTGAAGTCAAAAAGACGTAAGGACGCTGCTTCGCTTGTACAGTGCCAATCTCGGGGATAGTGATTTGGAAGTCGGACAGTACTTCGAGCAAGAAGGCTTCAAACTCGACGTCGGCGCGATCAATTTCGTCGATAAGCAGCACCGGCGGATTCTCCTCTTCGCTGATAATGGCCTCCAACAGAGGGCGCTTGAGCAAGTAATCTTGATTGAAGATCTCGGTTTCGACCGCCTTTTTATCTCCTCTTTGAACTTCCTCCAGTTTGATCCGCAACATTTGCTTGGGATAATTCCACTCGTAAAGTGCCGTGTTGGCGTCCAAGCCCTCGTAGCACTGGAGCCGGATCAGTTTGGCGTTCAACACTTTCGCAAGCACCTTGGCGATTTCGGTTTTACCTACTCCGGCCTCTCCTTCGAGCAGCAATGGTTTACCCATTGCCAATGAAAGATACACCACGGTAGCCAATGAGCGGTCGCAAACATATTCCTCTTTGAGCAGAATCTCCTGGACGTCCTCGATTGTCAGCTGTTTTGGATTCACGCCAGCCTCACCGTTTGAGATTTTAGAATTTAGAATCGCCATGAATTTTTAAATCTCCGAGAGAATGAAGAACCGCTTCCAAGACACCGCCGGCGATCGCCCGCGACTTATCGGAAATCGAATCACAATAACCCCTTTCACCGCGCGGATCAATGTCGCCGGCTTTGCTGCCTTGCTGGACCTGAATGCCATTGCGGAGTAGCCCGCGAATCTGCCCTGAGATCTCCGCTTTGATCAATTCACCATTCACGTGTGCGACCGGCTCACCCGTCGCGATCACATCACCGATAGCTCGGAGCGCATTAAAGGTCCCGCTCCGCGGCGCCCTCAGAACTCTGGATGCCGTATAGCCATCCACCGAAGCGGGTATGCCGGTGTCGGTTTCGGCGGCCCCATCCCAGATGACACGCCCTAAATGATGACCCCGATTACTTTCAACTACCGCATGCACATTAAACCCCGCCGTGAAGCCTGGGCCCACACCGATCACAACCGGCGCGTCAGTGAGTCTTGCAACGCCATTCTTCTTAGCCATAATGGCGTCGACAATCACGACGGGCTTAAGAATTTCTCGAATCGACGCCTCGGGATCTACAAAGACCGGAATTTGATTTCGCTTCCAAGCCATATAAGCTTCATCGCAAGAAGCAGCGCGAACAGCCTCGACTCCTTCGACGGTGTGAGCGCCTTTGTAAACCGCTTCGGCAAATGCAACATTTCTCCGGACCGACGTGGGCATAGTAATTTCAGTGATTAACACCCGCATATGACAACGGTGCAACCGGTGCGCGATACCTGTAGCCATTTCGCCGCCACCACGGATGAGTACAATCAACTCAGAGATCGAAACTGTCATATCGCTGTATTTATCATAACAAAGCTGTCCAGGTTAGGGAAAGCTTTGTAGATGGTCCTGACGAATAAGAACCGGCGTAATACTTAAACGCAGCACAGCGGCGGATTCCGCCGCTGTGCTGTTGAGGGAAGATTTCTCTCTAGGAATTCGGGACGTGGCTCTCTGGCGGAGATTTTTGCTATTATCTAACCGTTACGCGCGAAATGTAGCTATCGGAAAACTTCTCATTTGCTTTAAGCGTATTGTTTAGTTCGACTGCTTCATTTCGGGTCGTCAATTGGCCGACACGAACGCGGTAGCGCAATCGATTGTCGACCGCGGCCCGGATGACGCGCGCATCGTAGCCTTTTTGACGGAGCCGATCGGCCATCTGATCAGCATCTTTTTCTTCCGGCAGAGACGCGACCTGAACCATCCAAATGTGATTCATGTCAGGATTCCGAGTTGCCTGGTCGATTTTTTTCGCGGCTGTGATGACCCGGTTCGTAGGATGGATCGGATTACCTAAGCTCGCTTGCGCCGGAGCCGGTCGTTCGAATTGCGCGACTGCGTCAATCGATCGAACCGACAACGCCGAGGCGATGCCTTCAGATTGTAGACCCTGTGCGACTTGCATTGGATCACTGGACGTAACTAAATTGGCTGGGGAGTGGGGCACGGCTGGAGGCCACGGCAACGGCGGGTTGCGGTTGGTCAACTCGGTTACTACCGCGACATCTGCAGGACGATCCGATATCGCCGTCGCACCTGCCCTTTCCATAGCCGAAGCATTTTTCCTGCCTCTTTTATCCAAGGATATCGAAGGCTGGGGCGGCGCAGGATTCTGCGGCGCGTGCTGCGGCAAGGCTGGTCCAGGCATACCCCTCGGGATCGACGATGTATTCGGAGTGGGAATTGGTAAATTCTCTCTGGGGCCCGGCACCGCAGGAATTTCAGCCGGCGGCATGGCAGGCTGCTGCCTTCTTGATTTCAGGCGCTCCTGTTCCATCCAAAAACGTTCGAGTTCGTTTCTTACTCCATAGATCTTTTCTTTGAACCCCTCAGTGACCTGCTGTGCTTCGTCTCTGTTGCGAACGACATGGGGCGTAATCAGCATCACCAGCTCTGTGCGATCCGTCGTATCATTGGTGGTGCCGAAAAGACGCCCCAAGACTGGCAGATCCATCAAGTAAGGAACTCCTGATCGATCTCGCCTTGTAGTGTCGCTAATGATACCGCCGATCGCCAGCGTGTCCCCGTCTTGCACTACTGCGGTGGTTTCCGCATCGCGGGTCGTGAACGAAGGCGAGTTGGTATTGCCAAAAGACGGGGCTCCAACATCGCTAACCTCTTGTTTGACCTGCAGGTGAACTAAACCCTGTGAATTGACTTGTGGAATGATCGTGAGAATCACGCCGGTGTTCCGATACTGCACGCTGTTCACGATCGGACTGTCGCCGACAACGGATTGTGATTGCGACGATAAAACAGGAATCTCGCGGCCGACTTGGATTCGGGCCGGCCGGTTATCCGTGGCCAGGACACTGGGCGAGGAGAGAATTTTTGCGCGGTTGTCGGTCGCTAGTGCCGAGATAAATGCGCGGATCGTATTGCCCCGACCGGCAACGCCACTGATGCCGTTCAAGAACTGAGCAAACGGCGAATTCTCAGTGGCGGGGCGAGTTGCTTGATTGAAAATCCCGCTTCTCACCGCTCCTTGAGAATCGAAAGTTTGACCGAAAATGGAAGGGTTGTATTTGCGAAACAATTCATATTCAACGCCGAATGATTCAGACCCCGTCAAGCTTACTTCCGCCACCATCACGTCCATCAGAACCTGCCGTGGGATAATGTCGAGATCTTTAAGAATATTCTTGATATTTTGAAACTCTTGAACAGTGCCATAAATTATCAACGAATTGGTTCCCGGATCAGGCACGATTCTCAGCTGTTCTTCCGGCTTGGCTCCGGGAGCGGCAGGCGTGGCCGGCCTGGGTGCTCCCGGCACGGATGGTAATCCAGGCGGCAATCCGGGGGTGGGCGCCGCGGGCGGCGCTTGAGTGGGCGCTGGCGCGGGAACGGTGGCAAACGCGCCCCCTAACGGCTGGGTTTGTTGCTGAAAACCTGAGCGCCCATACGATGGACTCAATGAACGGCTGCCGCTATCGAACTGTCCGAATCCTCCAGGTGTCGATCGGTGCAAGTCTTGAAGGGTTCTGGAAGTATCCCTTCTGCCCGTCATCGGCTGACCAAGCGCCTGGGTCAAGACATCGGCCAGCTCCGTCGCTTTGCCGTTTTCCACCGGATATATAAAGATTCGCCTGCCTGGTCCTTCACCAGCAACGTCGACGCGCTCCAGCCACCTCTTTGCATAAGTCCACGCAGCCTCACTGTGGCTGATCACCAAGAGCTGATTGATCCGCGGCAATGGAACGAATTGAGAAGCGAAGTTCTCTTGTTGCGGCGCCGACGCCGCGTAATACTGCATCACTTTCGTCATTTCGGTGGCAAGTTCTTCAGCGCTGGCAACCTTCGGCTGATAGATCTCCATGCGCGTTCCGGCAAACACCTGAACGTCGATCATATCGGCGATTTCGACTAGGCGCTGGATGTTAGAAGGAAGATCGATAATGACCAGAAAATTTCCCCTCGGATAATCTACGAGCTCGCCGCCGGGCGTCAAAAACGGAGTCAAAAGCTTCTTCATTTCCGCCGCTGAAAAAAATCGCACCGGAACGACCTGCAGCGCGAAACTGTCTTCACGGCCTTGCGCCAATGGCCGTACCAGACCCTTAGCATCCTTGATCGTCGTGATCCGGTAGATGTTTCCGGTGCGCACCGCTACCGCATTGTTCATGCGCAGGACTTGATGGAAAATGGGCAGCAAATCTTCGGGGCGCAACGGCTCGGCGCTATGAATCGTAACGATTCCCTTAACCTCGGGATCAATGGTGTATGTCAGCCGAAGGTGCTGGGCTAAAATGTGAATGATCTCGACTAAATCGGCTCGGTTGAAATTCAGCGAAACCATACCGCCCGCCGTGCTCGGCGGCGGCAACATTCTTCGTTCCGGCGGAATCGGCGTCGGAGCAGGGGCAGGCGCGGGCGCGGGTACACCTTGGGGAACGCTTCCGTCCGATGCGCCAGGAGTTCCTGGCACCTGTTGCGCAGCGGAGGGGGGCCGTTGCGGCACTATAGGCGCGCGGCGCGGAAGCTGACTGGGCGGTGGCTGACCCTGCCCCGGCGGCGCCTGATTCGGTTCTGTAGGCGCGGGTTGCACGGGTACGGGTGTAAGCGGAGGCTGCGTGGGACCTTGCTGTGCAGCGAGCGGTAGCACACTGCTAGTGACGTACATCAACGTCACCAACCCTCTGAAACACTTTCCTGGCATCAATCCTCCTGCTGGTTATGACTCGGGATTTGGACTTGGTGGAGCGGGAAGAGCTCCTCTTCTAGGCAGGTTGGGAACGACTCTCGGTGCGACCGCCGGCTCACCGCGTTGGCTTGGCGGTGTCGCTGTTCGACCGGGTGCCGGATCATCTCGCCGGAAATAGTCTAAGAGAACCTCGACCCTCGACCCGCCCTTGGTAAAGACGACCCTCCGGTCGGCAATTTCAGTTAAGCGAAAGCCTTCTACACTGTCACCGAGTTTTACGCGCATGGGACCAATGGGCGCTGCTGGTCCACTGGGCGTCGACGCTTGGGTGGCCGGATCTTGCAAAATCGCCGAGCGACTCTCGCCGAGAATCACCGTGCCAAGCAGGACCATATTACGGATTCGTTGAAAAGAACGAGAATTAAATTCCGCTTCTCGAGTTGCACCTGCGCCTCGCTCCGGATCAAAGAGATTTTTGCTGATGATCTGATCCGGATTTACCGCCGGCAGCGTCGGGTTGGCGTTGGTTGGCTGCTCGTCAAGCGCTAACGGAGTCGCAGTCTTGGGCTGCTGCGGCAAACTCCACGGCTCCTCTTGCCAGACTTTGTAGATGCGCCAGCCGACCAAACCTATGGCGACCAAAAGAAGAATGCTGAGCAGTGATGACCTTTTTAAAATTTCGAAACCCTCCAGGGGGTTCTCAGGTAAACAAAAGACCTCACGCTAACCTCGTTCACCTTTAGCGTTAAGAAAACCTGGGCTTCTTTTCTCGGAAATAACCGCCATCTTTCGAACGCAGTCTATGGCAGTGAAAAATCAGGTCAGGTGCTCTGCTACTCACACGCCTTTTTCTACCATCGTCTTTGGCGCATCCGATTTTGCCGCAGCGGCCTGTCCGCGGGCGAAGCCCGCGACGGTGATACTGACGCGCAGATTCTGTGCCGTTGGCTGCGCCCCTTGTTGTTGCGGCAATCCAACAGGACGAAACAATGAACGGACATTGATTTCATCTATGACCAGAAGCTTGGGGGAGGTCTCAATGCCACGAACAAGCGAAGCAACCTGCTCGACTTGACCGCCGACTTCCATTTGAATAGCGATCTTGGAAAAAGCTCCGGTAGCTTCCGGATTCAGCACCCGTGTGGTAATCACCTGAGTACCTTCCTTGGCCGCTAGTCCTTGCACGGTTTCTTGCAAATCCGAGGCATTCACAGATGGTGTATCGCCCGTCAATAGCTTGGCCTCATGGGCCTTCACGTCGTTTCGTGCCGCTTCCAACGCAGCACTTAATTGTTCCTTTTGTCCAATGTACCGCAAGTTTTTTTCCAGAAGCTGCGGCTGTATTTCCAGCTGGGTTTGTACCCACTCACGATGAGCCATGTAGGGACTGACCACCGAAATGCGCCCGAGCACGAGTAATAGGATTAGCAAGGTGGTTACAACCAGGCCACGTTCCCGTTTAGATAATCTTGCCCAAAGCTGTTTCATAGCTTACCAGCCTTCTCTTTAGACTTATCGACGGGGGGCAATTTTCCGCTATTAGGTTGTTTCTCCAACTCGGCTTTCAGCGAAAATGTTTCCCGATTGTCACGGCCGCGGTTTGAAGGCGCATTGAATGCAACATTCTCAAAAAGCGGCGACTTCTCTAATAGCGGAATTAAGGTAGACGCATTCTCGGCGTTGCCCTGGAGTTCCAAGACGCCATTGCGGTAGCGGAAATTAGACAAATAAGCGCTGGTCGGTACCACCTTCGAAAGTTCATCAAGCACGCGCAGCACCTCGCCCTTACGTCGATCTATATCCGATAGAAACTGTACTTCCTTGCGCACCGTCTGTAGCTGGGCCTCCTCACGGCGCAAAGCCTCCACAGAAGGTTCGGTTTTGTGATTCTCCTGCTGCAGTTGCTTTAGTCGTAATTCGTCCTTGATCGGGTAGCTAATTCCCCAGCCCAGAAGCAAGAGAAGCAGCAAGCCGATCATCAATGAATTCATGCGCGAGAGATTGTTTCGTGCGCCGCGATCCGCCCCAGCTGGCCGAAGAACGTTGGTCTCTAAGCGCGCTTCTCGAACGCCGCGCAGCGCCGCGCCAACGGCCGGCAAGGTTGCAGCGGATAACTGGTCTCTACCGCCAAGCTTTTCGATTGCCAGAGTACAAAGATCCTCGCATTCAACCTTTTCCCCATTCGCAGAATGAAAGACTTGCTCCGCGTTTCCCCATGCGTAGAGTTTTGGGGTTTGACGTAAACATTCGGCAATGAGTTCCCTGCCGATGCCTTCGGCCCACTCAGCGTCGGGCAATCTGTGTGAGAAGAGCAGTTCCGGAGCTTGCGTCCAACCGGCGGGGCTAGCCCGAACTCCGATTAATTCGCGATCATCGGCGTGGCCGCCAATGATCGCCGCGCAACCGGCCAAGTCTCTCTTGCAAAAAAGCAGATAATTCGCGAGAGCCGTCGCGGTCGTTTCAACTCCGCTGGGAAGGATACCAAACGATCCCAAGACGTCCAATACGCCGGCCAGATGTTTCTTCGGAATGGCGAACAGAAAGAGGCCGATCTTATCGCCGCGTTTTCCCATCGGCAGGTAATCGTAAAAAATTTCATCGCGATTGAAGGGTAATTGCCGTTCAATTTCGTATTCCAGCACCTGTTGAAGATTAGCCTCGGCCGCTTGCGGCAGATAGATAGTTTGAACTATCGCCTGATCTTGTGGAACACAGATATAGAGCGAATCCCTACCGGCGCTGAAATGGGGCAAGAGCGAGAGAATCGCCTGACGCAACGCTCGCTCACGCGAATCATGTTCGGCTTTCAGTGCGATCTCACGCACGTCTTCAGCAATCCATCCGGTTAACTCCGAAATGGCTTGGCGGTTTTCACCGACTGGTAGATCTCTCAGCTCCTGTTCAAGTAGCGTGACGCTAAGAAAATTCTTGCGCAGCCGAACCAACACCAGATTGTCGCGCATGATGTAAATCCCGACACTTCTGAGAAAATCGGCGCGCGGAAGATTTTTAATAGAATTAGACAAGTTCATAATTTAACTACAAATATTCGGCTGGAACCCTTGCCAGTTGGAGACAAAGGTTGCCTATTATACCTCATTGTGTACCACTGAGATAGCCAATTTCTCGGTCTACCCAGCGAGTCAGCTCGTATCCGCGGTTGCCGCCGCCGGCCCGGATGACTCCTCTAACGCGCCGCGGCTGGCGCGACTCACTAGCATAACCTTCAGCCTCAACCGTTACGATACTGGGATTGGTGAAGATAAACATCTGTAGCGCCGCATCACCGGAGCCAACCCCCAAGAGCGGCAGCAGATCCGCGAGGGTCTTATCGGCGAGCTTCGTCCTCTCCTGGACGAACGCCTGACACTTCTCAAGTGGTATGCCGAGCAAAACGTGAATAACCGCCGCCGAGGCGGTGCGGAGATTGACGCGGTCAATCGGACTGTCAACGGTAAAGATCTCTCTTAGACCCAGGCGCGGTGCATCGCCAGCTGGAGTTCCGCTGCTATCGTAGCCATAATAAAGGCTCGCGGTCACGCCCTTGACCCACAGCAGCTCTTCGAGGCTGTCAAAGGCGCCGTTCTTAGCGGTATAGGGAGGACTGAGAGAAAGATAATAGTCGTCTTCCGCACCATTACTCCGATGAAGATCATCCTGATCACGCCAATCCATGATCGAATCGATTAAGACTCCGATGAGAGGTTCTTCGACCCCGAGATTGGAAAAAATGCGGCGCAGCACATTCTCGTCTGCTCGATTGAGATTTATTTTGCTGCTCTCGTCTACCAGCCGGAGGCGGTAAGTACCGCTACCGAGAGTTGCCTCGCGCCAGCCCGCATCGAAGATATCTTTTGGCTTGTCGACGGGCTGTAACTCAGATCCCCGTGATTGACTTAGAAAGTCGTATAGGCCCTGTTCAAAGCCTGCCAGCGCCAGATAGTAGCCTTGATTGTCGTCGCTGTACCGATGCGTTGCGGTGGCCTCCTCGCGCACACCGGTGCTGAAATCGAAGGCCACGACAAAAAGAAAGATAAATATCCATAGAACGATAAGAAGCGCGACGCCACGCTCGCTTGAGACGCCGGCTAATTTGGTTTTCAGAAACTCCACAATCTTCACTGCGCCAAAACACTAATCATCAGCGGAAACACCCAGCGAATTTCCTTGCCATCATGATTACGATAGCTGACGCGAATGGCGCGCGGAAGCGCCAGCTTTTCTCTACCGTCCCAGCGTTCCTCCCATCGCTCGTCTTCACTCTTTGGGTCCAAATAGGCGAACCGAAAATCTTTCACTCGCTCTCGTATAATTACATCGTTTCGCAGACCGCCGGGATCACGATCTTCGCTCAAGTTAAACCGCACCGGCACCTCTTCTTCGAGCTGGATCGGACCCTCGCCCTCTTCAGCAGGCTCCCAGGCAACGCGAATCTTTGACATCCCTCGACCACCCATAGCCAGAGAGATTGAAGACACAAACGTGAGTTGGTCTTCCTGTCCATCAAAAAACACCGTTGTATCCTGAACAGATTGTCGATACGGATATGCGGATCGGACATAGCTGCCTAACAAATCCGTAAACGATCGCAGCTTTTGATTATCTTCGAAGCTAGCCTGCGACTTTGTAACAGCGCTATGACTTAGCGAGAAAGCGCCATACAAAACAGCTCCTATGAGAGCAAAAATACTTAATGCGAGAACGACTTCAATTAACGTGAAGCCGAGCGAATTTTGGGGATGTCGCGATGCTTTCATCAGCGATCTCCCTTCTTCACCAGACGCAGGGTTCTAAGCTCGACGCCCCTTTCGCGACCTGTTTCCGGTACAAACATCTCAAGGGTTATTTCTTTCAGCTCCCAATCGTTGCCCAACACCAGCCCGTCAATGGGTCTGACAGGCTGAACCTGAAGCTGCCACCGGTGGGAGTCGCCAATCGTGCCCTGTTCGGTACCTTCCGCAAGCGTGCGCCGCGCGAGGAACTGATCCATCACATGACGGGCATAAGCAACATTTTGAGTTCTATCTCGACTTCGGGCACCGAGTTGCAAACCCGAGGAGAAGATTTCAAGCAGGGTCACCACGCCAAGCCCGACGATAGCCATGGCTACCACGACCTCGAGCAGTGTGAAGCCTCGGCCTGAACCCAAGCATGATTTGATACGCGTCACGAGCTATCGCCCCGCATCACGTCGACAGTACCAGTGAGCGGGTGAAGCCGGATCGAGTAGGACGTTGAATCAGCACCGCTAGTAAGATCAATTCGGCCGCCCAACGTGCTGCCATTAGGAAAGAACAAAAATTGACGGCTGCCACCGTCCAGAACTTCAGCGCCGGCAACTAAGGCGATCTTTACGTTGGAAGGAAAATGGATTTCGTTGTGCGCGACCCGATAAGTGCTCTCTGACATATTGAGAACCAATCGCTGCGGCACCCCTTTGTGAAGCGCTTGGCTGCGTAAATCGCGGGCAGCCGCGGCCAAAGCAAGCGCCGATCGTCGCAAATCCCGGTCTCGCAATCCTTTCTCAACGTTTGGCAGGACCACTAGCCCGCTCAGACCAAGAACCATCAGAACTAGAACCAACTCGAGCAGAGAAAAGCCGCGACTATTTTTCCCAGCTAGTAATATCACGATTATCGCCGTCACCCCCGGGTGTACCATCAGCGCCGTAGGACACAATGTCGTAAGGGCCGTGCTCTCCAGGACTTCGGTAAGCGTACGGCTTACTCCAAGGATCCAACGGCAGATCCTTTCTCAGATACGGACCATCCCAACGCTCCAATCCTCCGGGTTTTTGTCGAAGCGCTTGCAGGCCTTCATCGGTGGTCGGATAGCGTCCAACATCCAAACGAAAGGTATCGAGGGCGGTCCCAAAAAGCTCGATTTGCGCCTTGGTGGTCCTGAGCTTTGCCTTCTCTTCTTGACGGATGAACTGCGGCAGCACGAGCCCAGCAAGCAGACCGATGATAATCACGACGACGATCAGTTCGACGAGGGTGAACCCTCTGGCATCGTTAAGATATCTAGAACGGTAAATCATTGATACTAAAGATTGCCAGCAGCATGGAGATCACGACGACACCTATCACCAATCCCATCCCCAAAATCAATACCGGCTCGATAATGGACGTCAATCTTTTTGTCGTTCGCTTTACCTCTTGATCATAGAAACCCGCCACTTCCCCGAGCATCGTTTCCAGTTTGCCAGTTTCTTCGCCCACAGCGATCATGTTAAGCGCCAGCGGTGGGAAAAAACCGCTTTCCGCCAAAGGCCGCGCCATGCCCTTTCCTTCCCGAACTCGGACCTGCACTTGGTTGATAGCCCGTGCCATCAATCTATTTCCCATAACACCCTGGACCGTGCCCAGTGCTTCGAGAAGCGGCACGCCGCCTTTTAGCAGGGCCGATAGAGTGCGGGAGAACCTGGCCGTCTCAAACTTCCGAACCAGATCGCCGACTAACCAGACGCGCAAAGAAACACGGTCCAACTCCGTTTTCGCTTCGGGGTTGCGCAAATAAAATACCGCGGCGGCAACAGCGGCAATCGTCGCGATAGCGATTAGCCAACCATACTCGGTCAATAAAGTGCTCAGGCCAATGATGACTCGCGTAATCCAAGGAACCGCCTGGCCTACATCTTTAAAGATCACAGCAAAGCGCGGGATCACGTAAAGGAATAGCACTATCAACGAAACTCCAGCCGCGCTCGCCAGAATCACAGGGTAAATCAGCGCCGACTTGAGATCTTCCCTGAGCGCCAGCGAACGCTCCATGTACTCAGCTAAATACCGCAGCACTCCTTCGAGGATTCCCCCGGATTCCCCAGCTCGAATCATGTTTATGTAGATTTTCGGAAATACGTCCGAATGTTCTCCCATGGAAGCAGCCAGTGATTTTCCGGCGCGCACGGCCTCCAGGAGTGTGCGCATGACTTTGCTAAACTCTTCTCCTTCTATCAGGTTCGCGAGAATTGACAGGCTGCGGTCGAGCGGCAAGCCGGCAGCAAGCAATGTGCCCAGCTCCTGGGTGAATTGAAGCAATTGTTGTTGGCTGATTTTGCGCTTCGAAAACAGCGGCAAGCGCGCCTGTGAAGCCACCGCCCCACTGCCGGCGGAAGCTCCGATGCGCAGCGGAATGCAGCCCATCTCGTGGAGGCGCAACACAACTCCCTGCTCGGCCTCAGCCTCCATGATACCCTCGACGATCTTGCCTGCGTGATCTGCGGCCCGATATTGGTAGAACGCCATCTACTCTCAGACACTCTTACGAAATCCGACAAAAACCTGACGAGTGAATCCGTTACGCCTCTTCCCTTGTCACTCTGAGCCCTTCCGCAACTGTGGTAACGCCGTGACGCACCTTATCCCAGCCGTCATCTCTCAGCAGGCGCATTCCCTGTTGAACGGCAAGACTGCGAATCGTTCCGGCGTCGGCGCGTTGAACGATGATTTTGCAGATCTCAGAAGTCACCGGCAATAATTCGAATATTCCGACTCGGCCTAGATAACCGGTGCCGCTGCAAGTGTTGCAACCAACGGCTTCCCAAACCTGCTCCGGCAGATTTCCGGTGGGCAGACTAAGTTCCGGCTCATTGCTATCAAAGTTCGAGAATGAAACCTGTTTGCGGCACGTCTTACATAGCCGACGCACCAATCTTTGCGCCAGCACACCTAGCAGAGAGGATGATAATAGGTAGTCTTGAACACCCATCTCGAGTAGCCTGGAAATTGCTCCGGCAGCATCGTTGGTGTGCAATGTCGAAAAGACTAAGTGGCCTGTTAGGGCCGCTTGCACCGCGATTTCCGCCGTCTCGGCATCGCGAATCTCACCGACCATGATAACGTCTGGATCTTGTCGCACAATCGAACGAAGCCCATTGGCGAATGTCAACCCGATTTGCGGCTTGACCTGTATCTGATTGACTCCACTCAGTTGATATTCAACAGGATCTTCGATGGTGATAATCTTCTTTCCCGGATCATTGATCTTCTGCAACGCGCCGTATAACGTCGTCGTTTTGCCGCTTCCCGTTGGTCCGGTGACGAGTATCATGCCATGTGGCTTAAGAATCATGCCGTTGAAATAGTTTAATATATCCGAGGGAAATCCGATGGTCTCGAGCTGCGTAAAGATTTGCCCGCGCTCGAGCAGGCGGATGACCACGCTCTCGCCGTAAAGCGTCGGCACCGTAGCGATACGTAAATCAACGTCTTTTCCCGCTAATCTGATCTTGATCCGGCCATCCTGCGGCAAGCGCCGTTCCGCAATATTGAGCTGAGCGAGGATCTTAAGACGGGAGACAACCGCAGCTTTAAGCTGCCTCGGCGGCGGCTCGACTTCGTGCAAAATACCGTCTATTCGGTAACGAACTTTTAGCTGGTTTTCAAATGGCTCGATATGAACGTCCGATGCACGGCTCTCTAATGCGCGCACCAGCATTTGATTAACCAAACGGATCACCGGCACTTCTGATGCCATGTCGCGCAAATGAGCAACGTCCTCTTCGTCAACCGCGCCCTCGATTTCGCGGCCGACGGCGCCTTGAGTGTTATCTGAGGTAGTAGTGCTGCCGAATAACGCCTCAATACGGGCAGAGATTTCCTTTTCCTTTGCCAAAACTGGCGTCACTCGCAATCCTGACGCGACTTCCAGCGCATGCAGCCGCGCTATAGCAAACGGGTCGCTAGTGGCGACGATGAGATCGCGTCCTTCTACTTTCACCGGAACCATTCGCGCGGTTTTTAGGAATTCGCCCAAGTTCGCAGAAAATTCGATCGGCAGCGGCACGGCTGGAATTTCTCGCAGAGTCACCAATGGGATGTTGAAGTGATCGCGGAGCACAGGCAGAAGATCGTCCTCCGAAACAAATCCGAGCTCAACCATGAGTCGCGTCAAAGAAGCTGGCTGTTCGTGTTGTAATTTCACAACCCGCTCCAACTCGTCGTCAGAAAGCATTCGTCGTTCGACTAAACGTTCGGCAAGATTCAGATAAGATTCCATAAATGAGTAACCTAGCGATTCGTTTTAGGTGCCCGCGCGGCCATAACGGTCTTCCAAACGAATTACATCGTCCAGTTCGGGCGTGGAGACTTCCAGTACGTCGCATTCCTCCACCGCAGTCATGCGATGCTTCATGCCCGGAGTTATATGGAGGCAATCGCCGGGGAAGAACCGCACGGTCGTTCTTCCGTTGTCGGTCTCCAGATCCATTTCGAGAACTCCGGCCAGCAAATTAACGGTCTCGTCCTTAATACGATGATATTGATAGCTCAGTGACTCCCCTTTATTGATATGGAGAATTTTCCCGACGTAGCGCTCCGTGTGGGCCCATATGAGCTCGTGACCCCAGGGTTTGTCGATTATTCTGCCTTTGTAGGTGACGGGCTGCATTGTCAGGGCGTCACTATAACAGATTCCCAACCGAGCGAAAACGATTGCGATTGAGGCTTTGATGGAACTTTTCTCACCGCCCAGTATGCCAGCGTTACCCTATTCTCAAGATGTCGGAACCCGGAGGGTGGATCGATTCGCAGCTATCGGCGGCAATGATAATACTAGAGGGTCAAGACCCCGGAGAGCAGGACTTACCGGGCTGCCGATCGGGTGGAGCGGATATATTCCCAATGATAGCGAAGACTCCACTTTCTAAGGAGCATGGCCTGCTTATAAGCCGCCCTAGCTTTGGTTAACTCACCATTTTTTTCGTAGTATAAGCCAAGCCGCAAGTATTTTCTTCCTAATTTTTTATTGAAAGCGCTCCTGCCAATGCGGCTATAGACATCCGGATAATGATCGCGAATATGCTCGAGCTCGCGCACGCCATACTCATAATGAGGGTTTACAGCTGTGTTATTCAAAGGATGGATACGCTTCCTCACCCCGATGTAGTCGACATAGCGAACCGGGAAATAGGCAGTGAGCCGATAAAACCAATGCAGATCACAATTAAGATAGATGTCTTTGTCATAACCTCCTACTGATTCGAAGGCGGTCTTGGTTATCAGTGAAGAGGGCCCCGTCATAAAATTATCCTTAAGGATGTCGTGAACCGAAAGCCGCATCGATGCGAGCTTCTTACCGCGACCGTTTTTGACCATCGGGCCCAAGGTCAACTTCGGCTTCTCTTTGACGAGACTGGCAGGCTGATCGCTGAAGTATTCCGTATTGTCGAACGCTCCGCCCAGCGTTGCATCTTCTTCAAGAGCTTTGACCAGGACTTTTACGTGATCAACTTCGTAAATGTCGTCGCTGTTCCAGGTACCTAGGTACTTTCCACGGCATTGTCTCATTAGCTCGTTACTCGCCTGTAGGAACGGCAGGGCGCCCTGATAAGCCGAAATGCATCGATGATCTTCCCTGAATGGCGCGAGAGCCTGTTCTAATTCTCTAGAACCATCTCCGAGCACAAATACTTCCAGTGAACTATAGGACTGCTTCAGAATAGATCCGAGTGAGCTCGGGATGAACTTCGCGTAAGGCGCATGGGCAAAGAGAATGATGGAAACCAGCGGTGTGTCCATAGATAGACCGGGACAATAGAGTTATCAGATGATAGCAGGTATTTGCAAAAACCTCTCGAAAGTCAACAAACCTCGACCCCATTCTGCGCGACAAATCTTAGCAGTGAGATCGACGATTATTCTCCCTGCCGCCAGCACTAAATTCCTTCGGTTAAATCCCTCCCAATCAACGATCAATCAGCTTCGGTCGGCATAACTGCATCGCATTCGCATCAGGACTTTCTCTTCTATGCGGAGATTCTCGATGTAGTGCGTGCTCGTTCTTTGATGCTCGTTTTTCACACCACGAGCGCTCTGGCCTCAAGCACAAGAATGTACATTGCCAGTTCGGAGCAATTTTGTAAGGCAATGTCCAATTACGCCAATTTCTGTACAAGGCATGCAACCGCCGCATGGCATTCGGCATGCGTAGTCCGGCTGCAGCGAGGCTCCATACATGAGGCAAAAGAAACTACGGAAGTTCATAAATCAGCGGTTCATATCACTGCTGCTGTTGTCGCTTTCGTTCAGTCGTGAGGCGCTCGCGGCGCAACTTCAGCTGGCGTGGGTAGATAATTCCGCTAATGAGGACGGCTTTAAGATTGATCGAAGGACTGGAGCAACTGGAGCCTTCGTGCCGATTGCAACGGTTGGCGCAAATGTAACCTCCTACACCGATCCAAACCTTTCCTACGGAACTAACTACTGTTATCGGGTCAGAGCTTTCAACAGCGCTGGAGATTCACCCTCCGTCGAAGCCTGCAAGGCTACTGAAACATTGGCAACTTTTATTCTCTCGATTAGCAGGTCAGGAAATGGCAGTGGCACCGTCACCTCCAATCCAATAGCCGTAAACTGCGGCACAAATTGCAATGCGACGTTGACCACCGGCGCTACTGTAACATTGGTGGCCACACCGGCCGCAGGTTCGACATTTACCGGCTGGAGCGGTCACGCAGATTGCATCGATGGTTCGGTTACGATGAACGCAAATAAAAGCTGTATCGCGACCTTCAATAAACCTACGGTCGATCTGCGGGCGGAGTGGCTGCACGATAGCGCACAGCTTTTAACCAACCGGACCAAATACGCAGACATCAATGGCGACGGAAAAATCGATGCAGTTTACTTCGATACTGCCGGAAGCCGAGGAATCTGGGTTAGTTTAGGCACTGAGAATGGATTTGCACCGGCAGAGATGTGGCTGCAACACGGCGATTCCACCCCGGATCAAATTCAATATGCAGACGTCAATGGAGACGGAACAGCCGACGCACTCTACTTCGACACGTTACGCAGCCGCGGCGTATGGGTCAGCCTGTCTGAAGGAATCGGCTTCAAGCCGGCAGAGATGTGGGTCCAGTATGGCGAGTCTACCCCAAACCAAATCCAATACGCAGATATCAACGGAGATGGTAAGGCTGATGCGCTTTACTTTGACAGCGGTAAGTCGAACTGTGTCCGCGTCAGTTTCTCGACTGGCATCGGCTTTACTTCTCCGAAATCCTGGATCTGCCATGGACCCTCGACACCGGACCAGATCCAGTATGCAGACGTGAACGGGGATGGAAAAGTTGATGCAATATACTTTGATACATTTCGCAGCCGAGGCGTATGGGTCAGCCTATCCACAGGGACAGCCTTTCAGCCGGTGAAAAACTGGCTGCAACATGGCGATTCGACGCCCAATCAGATTCAGTATGCCGATGTGAACGGAGACGGCAAAGCAGACGCGCTTTATTTTGATACGTTCCGCAGCCGAGGCGTATGGGTGAGCTTATCTACCGGAACAGGTTTTACCCAAGGCCAGCTGTGGCTAGAACACGGAGAATCCGCACCAGACCAGATCGAATACTCCGATCTTAACGGGGATGGAAAAGCCGACGCTATTTACTACGATACTCTGCGCAGCGGAGGCGTGTGGGTCAGTTTATCTAACGGTGATAGTTTCGCTTCAGCTTTTCTTTGGTCGACGAACTGATCACCGATCTAACCCGGATCATTTGCTTCATAATTGTTAGCTGAGCAACTTCTCTGGCCTGCGGCTGCTAAGCGACAGAATTGGCAACGATCGAAGTTGCCGATACAGAATCATGGGAGCCAAAGAAGGCCATTACCGAAAGCAGCTCCGGTTGAAAGGCTAACCCAAACGCTCTTACTCCTTGAAATGTCGAAATAAGATGCATCGGCTTTGCCATCTCCGTTCACATCGATGTATTTGATCTGATCCGGAGTAGAGTCCCCGTGCCGTAACCACAACTCTCCAGCACCGAACGATGTTCCTGTTGACCGACTTACCCACACGCCTCTACTGCGCAGTGTGTCAAAGTAGACTGCGTCGACCCTACCATCTCCGTCGACATCGGCATATTGGATCTGATCAGGGGTCGAAGGCCCGTGTTGAAGCCATAATTGCGCCCCTAAGAAACTGGCGCCTGTTGATAGACTCACCCAGACACCATTACTCCTCAGGGTATCGAAATATAGTGCATCGGCTTTGCCGTCCCCATTAACATCGACATACTGAAGTTGCTCGGATGTCGACGGTCCATGCTGCAGCCAGATCGACGGAGTCGTGAAACCCGAGCCAGTCGATATCCCGACCCGCAGCGTTGCGCTGTTGTCAAAATGGAGCGCATCGGCTTTGCCGTCCCCGTTTACATCAAAATACTTGATCTGATCCGGCGTGGATGGCGGGTATTGAGCCCACATTTCCGGCGTCGCAAAGCCAGCACCGGTGGATAGACTCACCAATACTCCTCCGGTTTGAGAAGTATCGAAATATAGGGCATCGGCTTTGCCATCTCCGTTGACATCAGCGTACTGAATTTGCTCAGGCGTCGATGGTCCGTGTTGCAGCCACAACTGCGGTGTCGTGAAGGCGCTGCCTGTAGACAAACTGACCCAAATGCCGTTACTTCGAAAAGTATCGAAATACAGTGCATCGGCCTTGTCATCCCCGTCTACGTCAGCGTACTGGATTTGATCGGGAGTTGATGACCCATGCTGCAACCACAATTCTGGAACCGTTGGATCAGTGCCTGTCGATAGACTCACCCAAACCCCTGCCCCGCCGGAAACGTCGAAATTTAGAGTATCGACCTTACCGTCTCCGTTTACATCAGCATATTGGATTTGACTTATAGAAACGCTTTTCGGATAGATAAAGTTTATGCCTGCAATGTCGTCAGTTTGTAGCGCGGCACCGCGACCGTCGAAGTGGGCAAAAGCATTCATAGTCGCAGTCGTGTCTGACGAATGGCCCAAACCAAGCACGTGCCCTAATTCATGCGTTGCTACTTCGGCGAGATTGTTGAAATTTTCATAAAACCCGCAACCCTGCCAGCCGTCGGCGAATACAAGATCTCCTTCAAGGATCCGGAAAAACGTTTGACCATTGGCCACTCCGGTCTGGTTCGTACTTCGAAAGAATCCGCCGATAGCTAGTGTGCCACTGCAACCCTGTGGTGGATCGATCTGACCCAGTGGATCACCAAACGAAACCGCATTGATACCGTCAAACGCAAACCCTTGCGCAGAGGTAAAGCCAGCGTCATGAAACCTAAATGCCGTTCCTATAACGGTGCTCCAAGCCTGATACGCATTACGGATCTGCTCAAATCCACCACCTGGAGCATTGGCTTCTCCCTGAGAATTCAGGAACATCGAGATCTGGTTGTTGCTGTCCGGTTCAAACCACCTTGACGCAGTGCCAAGAAAACTAAACCTTTCATGATTCTCGACGATGTCTCCCGGCAACGCGTGCAGAATAGAAAGAGCCGCAGACCGACTTGCTTGTTCTTGCGCGGCTTGAGCTTTTATTTCCGCTTTGAACCGGGTCAAGGCTCGCGTTTCGATCGCACTAGCTGAAGTTGGACTTGTAGCTGAAGGCGCTAGACGTTGGACTCCTTCTGGCATCGAATATCTGGAGGCAAATTGTTCTCCGGTTCGTGAATCCTGCACGATCGAAAACTTTCCCTCGTACAGGTTTAGCACTCGTGGACTGCCATCGGAATTTGGCGTCAGAAATAGCAGAACTCGCTCGCCCATTACAAATTCAGGGCTTCCAAAGATCCAGGACCGGAGCCCTCCAACGACTCCACCTAACTGCTTTATCGTTATCTCAGCGTCACCGAGTTCTCCTTTGAGGACTTCCTCGATCCTAATCCCGATATGGGTATAGATTTGCGTCTTTGCCGCATACCAATGGCCATCAATTCTTGTAACCTGCCCTAGTACGATCGTGGTTGCTTGTCGAATGAGCTTACGATCTTCCGTGGGTATGATAATAGTTGCATCGGCATTCCTCAGATGGCCCATGACGGAAATCAAAATAGCGCAAAGGATCAGTAGCCTCGGGCGTCGGCGCGAAAATACTCTGGTCCGCTGTTGATAAATCAAGTTGATCATATCTTTGTATAAAACGTTGGACCTCGCCTGTTACTATGTAATTGCTTCTCGCACTTGCAACTTGAAGATGTCGAGCGGTACTTGGTCCACTGGTTTACTAAGTCCCGGAATTCTACGCATCGCCATCTCCCCTTCAGGACGTCGTTGAACCGAGAACTTACCTTGGAAAGAGCCGACTAGTTGTAACCTGTCTCGGTTGTTTTTAAGCAAGAATACGGCGACTCTTTCTCCCTCTTCAAACAACGCCGCTTCTCCCACGGAACTAGCGATCTCCCCCGCGATGCCGCCAAGTTGATGGAAGCTGATTTTGCCATGGTCAACTGTACCTTTGAAGATCTCTTCCACTTTCAAATCGATCCGAGTCTCAATCGCTTTTTGATTTAAGTTCCAATCACTCGTTATGAAACTTACCGTGCCAAGAACGATGACATCGGACCGCGTCGTTAGCTCAGCGATCGAAAGCGCGCGAGTAATCACAGAACTTGCCCGACTATTTCCAGCCCACAGAAATATTAGGATGAATAGAAATACTATGCGACGCGTCGCGAGTCGGTATGACAGTTTGGCCAGCCTGCCAGTTCCTTGAGTTTCACTGGAGAGCATGAATGTCGGTCGCCGTTTGCGGCGCTCACAATTGCCTAAAATGGAACAGATGTCAACTTAATTCATGGTATTACGTTCCATGCGACATTCACGTGAATACACGGGCCGATGCTTCCGGTAGCTCAATACCCCTCTCCTTATTGCCAAATAGCTGTCTCTGACCCGACACCGCAGTTCTCGGTACAGTAATCGGAATGACGCATGCCACGCGCAATTGCGGCTCACACTAAAGCGCGGTCGAATGCTCGCGCCAGACCCAAGTTCCATGACTCAAGCGAAAACTTCGTTTCAACGTCTCTTCTGGCGGTCTCGCCCAACTGTCTTCGCCTGCGTGGGTCCTTGATGAGCATAGCAAGAACGTCCGTTAAGGCATCCGCTACCTTAGGGCTTGCCATCAAGAGCGGCCTGTAATCTTCCATAAGCATACCGCCTGGGGTCATCCACGAGGTCTCCCCATAACGACCGGCCACTATTAGGCCGTTTCTCTCATGATCGATATATTCCGCAATGCCCCAACCATCGGAAGCGACGATTGTCAAACCGTGGGCCATCGCTTGTAGAATCGAGACCACGTGCAGCCGGGCGGAAGGCAATAAGTAGATGTCCGAACTTTCAAACAGCAATTGAATCTCGTCTGCCGGAAGAAATCGATCGATCACCGTAACGTTGCAACGTTCAATAATTTGCCGATATCGCCCATCCAAGTCGGTGGGTAGCTTGCTTCTGACAATGAGTCGCAAGTTTTTGTATTCTGAATAAAGTTTTGAGTAAGCTTCTAAGACATCGAGACCGCCACGCAGGTAAAAGCCTGTGGCTCCTTGATGCCAGGAGTTCGTAAACAATAGCGTAACTGCATCGGTGTCGGTCCTCCTTTTTTGATACGGCGGGACCTGAATACCCATCGGAATATGGCTGACCTTTTCCGCGAGATTGGGATTTTCGAACAAGATGGGAATACTCTGGGCACTAGAGCGAACGTGGCAGATGATACCTCGACAGCTTTCATTTTCCAGTAAGGCTTTGATGCATGGAAAGAATCCGGAGTCGTAGATCCCATCCAATCCTAACAAGCGCGGATAGAGTCTCTTGCCGTTGATTCTTGGAAATGGCGCGAACAACGTCGTGGTGTCCTCAATCTCGATCACCCATGGGGTCTGCCCGAGAATGAAAGGCGAGCTCGGAAGAAATGACAAAACGGCATTGGGAAAGGACATTTGCGACCGCAGCGACCGCGAGCGAATGAATCTTGCGAGATCCTTACTGGTAGAT